>JBLFZF010000012.1:0-41775 GCA_047610145.1 Salibacteraceae bacterium
CCACATTTCATGAGATTCTAAAAAGCCATGCAGAAAAACAACAGCTCTACCTTTTCCAGTATCTGTGTATCTTATTTTACCTTCTTTAAATGGAACCGACTTATTCAATTATACTCCGTATTTTATTTTTCAAATTTAGGGTGCCTGTAAAAAAAAGAGGCGTTTTGTGTGACTTGTTATGCACGTGTTTTGCACAGTGGAAATTACAAATGGTTACTTTTGTAATGATATAATTATGACAGAACCAGAAGTATTTGAATACGATCCGATAGAGGAAAAATGGAACGTTGGAAGTCATGCTATCGGCTTGATATTAGCCCTTGTAGGAACTGCTTTTATTTTAATGAAAGCTATTGTTTCTGGTGATATTTGGAAAATCACTAGTGGAGTTGTTTTTAGTGCATCTATGGTGATGCTGTATTTAGCCTCTACATTATATCATTATTCCAGTAATGACAAAGCCAGAAACTATTTACGAATATTTGACCATGCCTCTATTTATTTTCTAATTGCAGGTACATACACGCCCTTTACGCTCGTAACTCTGCAAGGAAATTTAGGTTGGGTTCTTTTTGGTGTGACTTGGACGATGGCTATGGGAGGTGTGGTTCTAAAACTATTTTATACAGGCCGGTATAATATTTTGTCTACCATTATGTATGTGGTTATGGGGTGGAACATTGTGTTTGCAATTACACCTTTAATGGAAACCTTAACAATGCCCGGGTTCTATTGGTTACTTGCTGGGGGTATTATTTACTCTGTTGGAGCGGTGTTTTTTATGTTTGATAAAATAAAATATACGCATGCTATATTTCACCTATTTGTACTTGCAGGAACCATTTGCCACTTTTTTGCAGTATATGTATACGTGTTGTAGTGCTACATCCAAACCTTCGTTCCTTCGGTACAGTTTTGACAAATATCTATGTTTTTTCTAGACTGAATGATGGAGTTTCTAAATGACTTATAGGTTTTGTCATGCCAAATTTCTTTGAACGTGTGATTTTTTAAAGTTCCCATTTTATACTTTGCATCCTTATCAAAACAACACGGAACCAAATCTCCATCCCAAGTAATTACAGTAGAATGCCATAAACGCCAGCAATGGTTTCGAAGTTTGTTTTTGATTTCAAAAAAGCCTTGGGCATTTTTTTTGTAGCGAGAATATTTTTCATTGGTTGGAAAAAGATCACTTCCATTTTTATAATCGTAGACTTGAGCCGTTTTCAACGCTACTTGGTCAACCCCTAATTGATCAGCTAGTTCATATAAATCATCAATTTGGTGCTCGTTGTGTTGGACTACCAAGAATTGAAAAATCACTTTTGGGGTAGCTGATTTTAATCGTTTTTTAGCGGCAATAATATTTTCAGTACCCTGAATTACTTTGGCTAATTTACCATTTACACGGTATTGCTCATATACTTCTTGGGTGGTGCCATCCATAGAGATAATGAGATGATCTAAACCAGAGTGGATTATTTCTTCCGCAATTTTATCATTAATAAAATGTGCATTGGTGGAGGTAGCCGTAAATATCTTTCGGTCGGAGGCGTATTTAACCATCCCTAAAAAGTTCTTATTTATAAATGGTTCTCCTTGAAAATAAAATGTGAGATAGACTAAGGTGTCTTTTACCTGCTCAATAATGGTTTCAAAAAGTTTGGGGTCAAGATTACCTGTAGGTCTAGAAAACATTTTCAATCCACTAGGGCACTCTGGGCAACCCAAGTTACACGCAGTAGTGGGCTCAATACTCATACTAATCGGCATGCCCCATTGCAACGGTTTTTTAGTGATACGCGAAGCATAATAACCGGAAATCAATTTAAGCCCATTGACAATTTTTTTAGTCGATAGCTTTTTAAATAATAATTTTCTGTCTTGCATTAAATTGATTTGATACAAATGTAATTATTATGAAATGGAGTGGCGTAGAATGGTATTCTTAGAATAACAGGTGCTATTAATTTTTGTAATCGTTTACTCATAAAAACGGTCTGAATTAGCGAAGAATAAAAATTAAATAACAAATTAATTTGTCTTTGAACTTACTTTTGTACAGATGAAAGCAATTGATTTTAAATCTAGAACAGTTCAAATTTCCACATTAGCATTCTTATCTCTTATTTGGGGTAGTTCGTTTATTTTGATGAAAAGAGGCTTAGAAACGTTTCCTCCAAATGAGATAGCCGCTTTACGTTTGTTTTTGGTTTTTGTGGTCTTACTTCCAAGTACCGTGACCCATTTCAAAGTTTTAAAACCCAATAATCGATGGGCATTTTTATCGGTTGGTATTTTGGGAAGTGCTTTACCTTACTTATTGTTTGTTACGGCACAAACAGAAATAAGCAGTTCTTTAAGCGGTATTCTTAACTCTTTAACACCCTTGTTTACACTGATTTTTGCGTTAGTTTTCTTTAAAGAAAAAATCCGTGTCATTAGTGTAGTAGGAGTGTCTCTCGGTTTGATTGGAGCAATAGGGTTGATTTATTTTTCAGCCGAACATGCCGTAGCACACACATTTACAGTGTATATGTTATTACCCATAATTGCATCTGCGTGTTATGGTTTAAATGTGAATATTATAAAAACACGCTTGCAAAATATTAATCCAGTGGCAGTTACGGCACTTTCTTTTGCTTTAATAGGTCCGTTTGCTGGCGTTTACCTTTTTGGTTTTTCTGATTTCACTGCGCATATTCAAGAACCTGCCGGTTTAAAGAGTTTTGGATATATAAGTATTTTAGCCGTGTTGGGAACTGCCTTAGCGGTGTTGATTTTCAATATGTTAATTAAGCATACCACCGCTCTGTTTGCTTCATCTGTGACCTATTTAATTCCGATTATCGCCATTTTATGGGGTGTTGTAGATGGAGAGGAATTTAATATGATGCAGTTGCTTTTTGTCGGTGTAATATTGGCTGGTATTAGTTTAATCAAGAGCAAGAAAAAAGCAGTGTAAATAAAGCGTTTAGGGTAGAGAACTTTATTAATTTCGCGTACAAATTAGAAAGCATGACAACAGGAACAATTAAGACAGCAAAGGGTGACATGAAAGTAGAATTCTACGATAATGACGCTCCAAAAACGGTAGCTAATTTTGTGAAATTAGCAAATGATGGTTTTTATAATGGGTTAACATTCCACCGTGTAATTCCTGATTTCGTAATTCAAGGGGGGTGCCCAGACGGAACTGGTGCAGGTGGACCTGGATACCAAATTGACTGTGAATTAAAAGGGGATAACCAATTCCATGATAAAGGAGTTTTGTCTATGGCACATGCCGGTAGAAATACGGGCGGTTCTCAATTCTTTGTGTGCCACAGTAGAAACAATACCTCTCATTTAGATCGTCAACATACGTGTTTTGGTAAGGTTGTTTCTGGTTTAGAGGTTATTGATACTATTGAAGGTGGAGATAAAATTAATGAAATCGTGATTGATTAATTTCAATGACATAAAAACAGTAGCCCGGTACATTTATGTGTCGGGCTTTTTTATGCGCTAGTGTGAGATGCAGCCATTTATTTTGTTTATTCACCGCTTGTAACTGTTTTAGTTAAATACCTGTTATAGACCCAACCCTTCAATATTGTTTGGCGTTTACGCGGGCATACAAACAAAATATTCATACCATGAAAAAAATTTATTTATTGGCGTTAGGTGTCGTTGCTTCAGCAGCTTCTTTTGCGCAAACAAACTCCTCTGCAGTTTTAAATGCCAAGCATATTACTGGAGAAGTATTACCTATTAGATCTGAGAACGTAACAGAAGCTAGAGGAACTTCAACATGTATTGATACTGTTGATTATGCGGTATATAGAGCATTGAACGGTTCAAATCAGATTACTTATTTTGCAGTTCCAGCTAAAGATGACATGACTGAAAACAAGGGTGTAGGATTGTTTTTTCCGAATGCCGGTAGTCAGTCAATAACCATGTCAGGGTTTGAATTTTTAGCTAATGGTTTAAGAGCTGATGGGTTACCATCTCAAACTGTTGTTAGCGTATATGCTGCGGGTGCAGATTCTTTACCTATGGGCGCTCCGTTAACTACACAAACTATATCTTTAGATACTAATTCAGTAACGTTTACTGATATTTATAATGCGCATACCTTTACTCCAATAATTCTTACAACTGGTTTTGTTGTAACTGTTGAAGCAGGAACTCCAATTGATTCTGTACTAGTTTGGACGGGTGGTGTGTTATCGGGTAGTTTTGATGGTTATCCGACATCTTATTTATCTAACGGAACTTGGGCTAGACCGCAAGCTTCTGACCAAATTGGAGGGGTTATTCCAAGGTTTCACCCAATCATTTCTTACGATGCGGTAAACACACTTGCTGCAAGTATTACCAAGTTAACCGGACCAACAGATGTGGTTACTTTTACTTCTACCTCTCCAGCAATTGGAAGTTCTGTATTAGCATTTACAGGGTTGTTACAAGATGACAACACTACAGCACTAAACTTTGGTGACGGAAGTGGTGTGCTTAATGCTTCAACTAGTGAAGATCATACATATAGCGTTTTCACTGATGATTTCACGGTGACTCTAACGGATTCAATCCAGTTGTATCAAAGTAATGTGGGTTTTTGTGTAATTACCGAAACGGTACTTATTGAAAAAGCATGGACAGTTGGAATTAACGATGTGTCAGGTGCTGAAATTACCGCATACGTTTCTAACGATGTTATTCGTGTAGAAAATGCAGAAGGTTTAGCAACCGTATATAGTATTACAGGACAAGTAGTTCTTCAGGCTTTCGTTTCTGGTACTAATTCAACAATTGATATTTCAGGTTTACAAGGAGGGATTTATATTCTTTCAGTCAATGATAAAGCTATCAAATTAAAATTTTAGTTTAGGTTCAATTAGGGGGAAGGCTCGGCACGAAAGTGTCGAGCCTTTTTTTGCAATAAAATGAGGTAATTTTTTTGTGGGATAATTACTTATGAAATAGCGTTTAGAATTTGATCGGTATTAAATGGTTTTTCAAAGTAGTTTTTAATTAAATCAGAATGAAGAGCAGCCAGTATTTCTTCATTCTCTTGAAATCCTGTTAGAATATGATAGTTCACGTTTGGGAATAATTTTTTTGCGGAAATAATGAATTCAATTCCGTTCATTTCGGGCATGTAAAAGTCACTAATAACATGATCAATAGTTGAATTACAGGACATCATTTCTAGGGCTTCTTTTCCAGATTGAGAGGTGAATACTTCGAATTTTTTTTTCAATACAAATTCAAGAATAGCCAAGTTAATTGGTTCGTCATCTACGCAAAGAACAGTAGTTTTTTTATCCATAAGTTTTAAATGTTAAATATTAGAATGACTTCACATCCGTTACCTTTCTCAGACTTGTAAGTAATTGTACCTTCATGTTTTGTGATTATGTTATAGGAAATAGACATGCCTAAACCAGTTCCCAAACCGGGTGGTTTAGTAGTGAAAAAGGGATCGGTTATTTTTTCTAGATTAGACTTTTCAATTCCCTCTCCGGTATCTTTTATTTTTAAAAATATTTGATTTTCAGAAACTATACTTTCTATTTCAATAGCCCCTTTTTCTTTGATAGCCTGTTCTGAGTTATGAAGAATATTTAGAATCACTTGGTGTAACTCTCCTTCATTACCCGTTAAATTGGCGGGTAATGAATCATATTTTTTATGAATAGTGACCTTAAATTTTAATTGGTTTTGTAAAACAGTTAGGCAGTTATTAATGACTTTGTGCAAATTGAAAACCTCTGAATCGCCTTGATTGGTTCGGCTAAACCTGTTTAAGCTAGATACAATGTTTGAAGTTCGAGAAACCCCCTCGGCAATGATGGCTACTAATTCATGGGCTTCTTTTAATAACTCCGTATCAGATATATGTCTATCAATAAATTCAGAAATAGCAAAGTTTCCACCTTGAATAAAGTTGAGTGGATTATTAATTTCGTGAGCCATCCCGGCAGATAAAATACCTACAGATGCCATTTTTTCAGCTTGAATGAGTTTAGATTGGGTTTCTTGTAAACTTTTTAATGCGAGTTCTAACTCTTGACTTTTTTGTGCTCGAACTAAAGCCTCGTTAAGTTCTAAGTTACTTTTTTGTAATGCAGAGGAAGTAGTTTCCAGCTTTTTGGTTTGTTCTAATGTAGCATTCTCAGTATGTACACGGTGGGTGACGTCCTCAAAAGTTCCTAAGGTTCCAATAATTTCATTTTTGTGGCTTTTAATGGGTACCTTACTAATCTCTATCCATAAAAGGTTTCCGTTACGATCGTTTTCTGGAAATAAATAATGAAACTCTGGTTTTTGAGTTTTTAGGATACGCTTATCCCAGTTAATGAAAAACTTGGCGTCTTCTGGGTTTCTGGAAATATCAAAATCTGTTTTGCCAATGACTTCTAAAGGTGATTTATATCCGACTAGTTTAGAGAACTTTTCGTTACAACCTAAATATTTTGAGTTTTTGTCTTTCCAGTATACATTTTGAGGGATGGCATTGACCACTAATTTAAGCATGGCCTCGCTATCCTTAAGCGCTTGCTCAGCAATTTTTCGTTTACTAATATCGCTACAAACACCAATAATTCGGGTTACTTGTCCTGTGTTTTCCCGCTCATGAAACGATAAGGCTTCGAGAAATCTAGTGGTTCCGGATTTAGTAATAATTCTAAACTGAGAGGAAAAAAGAGTTTCTTTATTTTTTGGATCTAGACTATTCGAAAGCTGTCTACTTATTCGGTCTTTATCTTGGGGATGAATAACGTTATAAAAGTGATCATTTCGATCTATGCAACTATTTATGTCTAAATCAAAAAGCCCATGCATAGCATTATTCCAGAATATTTTACCGTCAGGAAATACCCAGTCGAAATGCCCAACTCCGGTTGATTTAGCAATTAAAGAAAGTCGTTTTGAACTAATGCGCAGCTTTTCTTCCGTGATTTTAATGTCAGTGAGGTCAATAATAGAGGCGAATCGGTAAACTTCATCACCAATGATTTGATTTTTACCTTTGATTCGGCACGGGAATGTTGAGCCATCATGCCGTAATCCTATGGACTCATACGTATAATCTATCGGGTTATTTAATTTTGATATTACAAAATCATGTTCTGATGGATGTACAAAGTCTAATATTTTTCGGTTAATAAAACTTGAAGAGTTTTTTTCGTCAAACATTCGAACAAGAGCGGTATTCAGGTCCTTAATAATTCCGGCCTTATGAAATACTAAACCTTCTGTAGCTAAGTTGGAAAGCATCTCAAATCTATCGGCAATTTGGGTATGCTTTTCGTTCTGATCTAGTTTGTTTTGTATTAATTTCAAATGACTGTTAGCGAGATCTTTAGTATTGGATTCCATGTTTTTTGGAATGTGTAAATGCCAACATTTTGTGCTAATTTTTTGTAATTGATAGTTTTTTCCTAGGGTAACAAGGATACCTGAAAAGCCAGGGTTTTCTTCTTTAAATATACCATCATAAGAGTTAATGGAATCGGAATATACGGCTATTGGAAAATTTGGTTTAATGTGAGTAGACAGCTTGAGGGTATATTCAAAGCCAATTGGGGGGGGAGACGATAGTGACAGGAATGTATTCATGAAGATGAATGATTTACCTAGCAAAACTAGTGTAAATAAATTTTGGAATTAGGTATTTTGTGAAAGTGGAGAAATCACTAATTACCGAGGTGCATTCCTAGCTTGCTATACCCACATGGGCATACGTAGGTATTTATTGGTAGACGGGTTAAGTTTTTGAATAAATAGCGTAATGGATTGATTCAAAATCGATACAACTAGATACCATAGGGGAGGGCTCTTTATGTTATATGGGTGTTTTTACGTGGTAAGATCACCTTAATTAGAATTTTGAATGGGTAAACATAAGCAAATCAGAACAGTGTAAACCGATTTATCTAGTAAGATAATAACAGAAGTTCTGATTTGCTGTTACTTTGGAGGTTTAAAACTTGTACATAATACCTAAGTTAATGCCGTAATACCAAAGGCGGGGTTCAATGGTAGATGGAGATTGGTATAGACTATTCATATTTATTTTCATTTGAGGCCTAACAGTAACCCACCATTTATCGTCTAATCCGTAAGCAATTTCTGAACGGAATAGGAAGTTAGTTTGAATACTATTTAAGTGTTTAGAAATAGAAGTTTTAATAGGAAAGGGGTCCTCAGAAATAAATGAACTTCCTCGCGTGTTTAACGGTTTGTTAAACGACAACCCGGTAGATATTTGAATATTTAACCGGTGAATACCGTAGTTATACGTCACTAAAATTGGAATTTCAATTTGTTGAACTTTATGAGTAATCGTGAGTTTGTTATTTACGGTGTCAAATTGCGATATATATATTCTGTTTATGGTAGTATCCATATTCGGGGCGTAGTAATACCAATCACCAAGCCACCAAACCCGATTAGTAGTTGTCGTGATTACTTGCTCCTCATTCCAGTAACTCAAGTCATGTTCATCGGTATAGGAGTAATTTTGAGTAACGTTGGATTGAGAAAATGAGATTCCTGCTTGTACACCAAAGCGTTTTTTGAATTGATATTCAACGGATAGCTCCAAGTGGTCGTCTTTATAAACGTTAGTTATGGATGATTTTTCAATTTCACTCCACATGGTTCCAATAGATAAACGAAGATTATAGGGAGAAGCTAGTCGTTTGTGCTTCTTTGATACGTAATTGGGCTGGGTAAGATTAAAGTGCTCATGACTCAGACCGGATAACGTTCGAGTGTGGATAGTTTTTAAATCCCAACTAATCAAATGCGGTGCAGGTTTTGAGAGGTTTAAGGGGGTAGACTTAGTATCGGGGTTCGCATATTCAGACGTAGTAAAGTACTTCTTAAGGATGACTGTTTTGGATAAATATTTTAGTGTTGTTCCATAGGAAGCAGGATTGCTTTCTTTTTGAATAGAGGATCCTTTAAGAGAAGGAATAATAACTTCAAGGGAAGTAGATGCTTTTTTATTAATGGGATACAGCGGTTGCCCTCTGTTGATTGCATTGCCGTTGTTTCCTTCTGTTTTATTTGGAGGAGTTGTAAAAGTGAGAGGAGTAGTATTCGTTTTTTCGAAGACACTGGTGCCTTCAGTAATTGCTGCTTTTTTAGGTGTTATATGATTTAACTCGTTCGCTATTTCAACAGAATTAGTGGCCAATTCGGTATGGGTTTCAGGAGTAGAGTCTGAAAATAGAATAGCGGAAATAGCCACTGTAATAGCCGTACCAACTAGTAATAACGGTTTGGAATAAAAAGGAACGGGTGCTCCTTTATTTGCATTTAATAAGTGTTGAGCTTCTTGCCAATAGTGTGGGCTCATTTCATGTTCTTGAGCATTAAATGCGTCTTGAAACAGTTTGTCTAAATTATCGTCACCTCTACTCATATGGCGATTGCTTTATTAATGTTCAATGAATGGGATATCATTCCCTTTAATTTTTTTCTTGCTTCTGCGAGTAACCATTTTGAAGTTCCGAGTGGAATATCCATGAGTACCGAAATTTCTTGATGCGTGTACCCATCTATTGCATACAGGTTGAAAACTTCTTTTTGGTTATTGGGCAATTGATGAATAAACGATTTAATATGATCTACATCAATTTGAGAAACGATATCGTTTACTGAATAATTATCAAATTGCTCATTATTAGAATCGAAATTAGTGGGAACAAAAACCTCTTTATTCTTTTTATGACTTTTGTATTCGTTGATAATAGAGTTAATCATTATTCGCTTAATCCATCTATCCCAGGGTACCTCTGAATGGTATTTATCTAGATTTTGAGTGATTCTCAAAAAGGCTTGGTTTAATACGGGAGAGGCTTCTTCTTTATTTCTATAATACCGCACACAAACAGACATTAGGATAGAAAAGCAAAGCGTGTACAATTGATAGTACGCTTTCTCGTCTCCCTTAAGACATTTCTTTATTAGTGTTCGATCTATTTTCATAAAAAAAGGGTTGGAGAGTCAATGACTGAATCTCCAACTACCTCTTATTAAACTAACTATTTAACTACTTTATATGTAGATTTTTGTCCGTTACTTTCAATGGTTAACAAATAAACTCCTTCTTCAAGGCCAGACGTGTTTACTTGCATTAGGTTGGTTGCGCCTACTGTGACATTTGTAATAACCTTACCTGTAATATCCATAACTGTTACACGGTTTTCACCGGAAACGGAAGTGTCAAACTCTATGTTAAGAACATCATTTACTGGATTCGGATAAACTTTTGCGTCCAGTTTAATTAGGTTGTTGATTCCAGTAACTATGGATGCTTCAACGGTAGTCGAGTTTACCACTATCCGTAAATCATTGGTTCCAATATTATTGTCTGAAATAATCACATCAATGGGAGTTGTTACTTTACCTTGAACTTCTGGGAAAACGGTGTATGTTCCGTTTGCTAAACTTCTGATTTGGAATGACCCCGTATGATCACTGTAGGTATAGGAAACTGGGTTTCCGGCCTGGTCAAGTACCATAATATTTATGTCTGAAATTGGGTCTCCTGTTTTGTTTGCCCCTTGGCTTACTAGACCACCAATAAACCCTGATCCACCGCCATTAGTTCCAGCCACAAGGTCAATGTCAATATTGTTCAGATATGGAACATTCAAAACTACATCGGTCGCATTATTCCATAAAAGAGTACCGGTAGTACTTAAAGGAATATTAGTATAATAACTAGGCAGGTAGTTTAAAAAATCAGAAGAGTTTGGACTTAATGCCGCTTTAACTAAATAAGTTCCATATGCCACATTACTGAAATAATACAATCCACTCGAGTCTATGATAGTCGTGTCTATTAAAGAGAGCAAACCGTTTGAGTCGTTTTCAATCAAAAACACAACCCCATTATCTGCATAGGTAGTTCCCTTGTTAATGATTCCAGAAATAAATCCGTTAGCCAAATTGGAGGTAATGAAAACTAATGTGTCATATACATTAAAGCAACCACTCGGATCGTTTAAGGAGCAGCTTACCGTGTAGGTACCATTTTGGCTATACATGTGGGAAGGAGCATTAGAAGTAGAGGTGTTTCCATCTCCAAAGCTCCATGAGTAACCCGCCATTGAATTTGGGATGTTCGGTACAAAAGAATAGGTATTTCCTTGATTGGTATATGTAAAAGAGGCATCACAAGTAGGGGTCCCAACTCCGGTAACCACTACGGTATTTGTTACTGTATCTGAACACCAACTACTATCATATAAAATACAAGTTACATTGTAGGTACTGTTGGCCGTATACGTATGTGTAGGGTTGTTATTCCCCGTGGCTACCGATCCATCGCCAAAACTCCAATCATAAGAATAATGACCAGGAGGAGCAGTAGGAGTTCCGGTAGGCGTGAACGTGAAACTGGGAGATGTTCCGGTTGTTGTAAAAGCGGCACTACAAGTCGTTCCTCCTGTTACAACTGCGTTTATTGAAAGGGAATCTGTGTCACTACACATATTAATGCTATCTCCAAAATACGCAATTACTGAATATGTTCCAGATGCTGCGTAGGTATGAGTACTAGTTTGTCCGATGCCATATGTTCCATCGCCAAAATCCCATGAGTGCATCTGATTTGGTGAAGTTGGATTGGTCGAGGTAAATATAAATGTAGCTCCTGATCCGGAATTGCTAATTGTTCCGGTACATTGAGCACTAACCCACTGAGTGGTTAGGAGGGCGAAGACCAGAACTAAAAATGAGTTGAATTTTTTCATGTTTTTTTTTAGTAAATAGTAAAAATGAAATTGAAGTCGACTTTCATATATATAGACAACATGAAAAGTGAAAAGGTTGGGGAGTTTACAAATTAATAGGTGAGTTAGCTATTTAACATCTCGGAATTGCCTTCTGTCACTGAGCTTTATGGGGTGAAAATAAATAATGAGCTAGAGGAAATAAAATCCTATTTTTGGAATGGTACTTGCTACTATAAAACCTTTCGCCTTAATAATATTTCATTATGATCAAATTTTTGATAACCCTAGTTATATGTCTGACTCCCCATTTTCTAATTGCTCAAGAGGCTAGCTCCACTAGTTATACGATTAAAGATTTCTCTTTACGAGATTATGAAGCGCCTGATATTCGATTTAAGCGTCTTAATATGGTGACCAATATGAATGGGGGTGGTGGAGGTCAAGGGAATGTCTATAATAATCATCACAATGGAGACTTACGATTGAATTTATTTAATTACGGTAATACCGATGCCTATCAAGGAAGTAGTTCTGCATCTGTTACCTATAAGTGGCAATTGTATAACAGACGGGATACCCTGTATCAAGATAAATCAAATTATCATAATGTGTTTCTAAATTACTCTTCAGTAAATAGATGGTATGTTTCGGAAAAACACTTTTTTGCTATTCATCCAAGGGCCGCTTATCGACATGATTTAAATACTGGAAAATACCGTAGGGATACTGTTTTCCAAAGCAATAGGAATATTGAGCATGCTATTAACCTTTCTGTTTTTTTAAGTGTGGGTTCTGGTCGTATTCAACCAGTAGCGCCAGCTAGAGAAGCTTTAAATATTTTGATTTCCTTAGAAAAATACAATAGACTGGCTGTAGCACCTGACTCAGTAGCTATTGATTCTTTAGCACGTATTGCAAATAAAATACTGTATAAAAGGTTTTACGATGGTCGTTTTAAACGTATTTATCAGTTGGAAGAACTAGATAAAGCTTTGCAAGAAATGGGTTTAGTCACTAACCCAGATATGGTATATGCCGCTAATTTAAGTGATATATGGAATTATGGAACTAATTATTCTAGAGGGGCGGGGTCACGCTGGGAAATTGGCGTAGTTCCCGGGTTGAATTATTTATTTAATAAGCAATTTGGAAATGAATATTCAAATGAAAATTTGCGCGAGGGATCTAGCATTAGTGGCTACGGATTCGTTGGATGGACAAAAAAAGTGCCTTTGTCCTTTTCTTTACAATCGGATTTCTCGGCAACAATTGCTGCAGGTTACTCGGATAATAAATCCAATTCATCCTATGAAATTCATGACACTATGGATGTTACCTCGCAAACGATTAATGTAAATTATATCTTTGGTTATTATCCAAACACGCGAACTTATTTGGGGGTTAGTCCTTCAGTTACGCTTGCAGCAAATCAGATGGGGTCAGGTGAAGATAGAGAAGAGTATGTGGGTATGACTGGACAAATTCAGCTAAACAGTTACTATTATATATCTCCAAGGTTTAGAGTTAGCTTGCGAGGGAATATGAGTGCTTTGTCTGATGGCTATTTAAATAGGGAACCTGTTCTTTCGCCAATTATCGAAGGATTTCAATCAGCGAATGGACGAAATCAAAACCTGACGGGAGAAAATGTGCTTTCATTCTCCTATGGCTTAAGTATTAACTACGCCTTGTTTTAAAAGGAACTAGATTTAACCAAAAAGAGCCGCTTTTAGCGGCTCTTTTTATTTAGCGATCTTGATACATATCACTGTAATACTTTTGATAATCTCCGGAGGTAATGTTGTTCATCCATTCTTCGTTATCCATATACCAATTAATGGTTTTTTCAATGCCTTCTTCAAACTGTAAGGAGGGCTCCCAACCTAGTTCAGTCATTAGTTTTTGTGAGTCAATAGCGTAGCGTAAATCGTGTCCAGCTCTGTCGGTTACATAAGTAATCAGTTTCACAGATTCACCCGCCTCGCGACCTAGTTTCTTGTCCATGGCTTTACATATCACCTTGATGAGGTCAATGTTCGTCCATTCGTTTTCTCCACCAATATTATACGTTTCTCCTTGTTTGCCTTTATGAAAAATCACATCAATAGCACGTGCATGATCGATTACAAATAACCAATCGCGAATATTTTCTCCTTTTCCATATACTGGAAGCGGTTTGTTATTTCGGATGTTATTAATAAATAATGGAATCAATTTCTCAGGAAACTGGTTAGGTCCGTAGTTATTAGAGCAATTAGAAATAACGATAGGCATTCCGTATGTATCAGAATATGCACGTACAAAATGATCAGAACTTGCTTTAGAAGCCGAGTATGGACTATGCGGATCGTAAGCGGTTGTTTCTAAAAACATTCCTTCTTCTCCCAATGAACCATATACCTCATCGGTACTTACATGGTAAAATAATTTAGTATCGAAATTGTCTTTCCAAATATGTTTTGCTGCATTTAATAGGTTTACGGTTCCAACTACATTGGTCATTACAAACTCTAGCGGGTTTGAAATAGAACGATCTACATGACTTTCAGCCGCTAAATGAATAACGGAATCAAATTGGTGTTCTTCAAAAATAGATTGAATGTAAGCGCCATCTACGATATCTCCTTTTAAGAAAGTATAGTTAGAAGCGGACTCCACATCCGTAATGTTTTCCAAGTTACCAGCGTAGGTTAATTTATCTAAGTTGAAAATGTGTGCGTCTGGATATTTAGAAACAAATAAACGAACCACATGACTACCAATAAATCCGGCTCCACCGGTAATTAAAATCTTCTGCATAATAAGAAAATGAATTGAAGGGCAAATCTAATAAAATAGGGAATACGGAAAACCCTTTACTTTTTTGGCTTTCTATACAAAGGTACGGAAGAACAAGGTTCGCCAAACATGATTGATTTAGCGTGTGGTTTTAGTTGGCTAATGTAATTATTATAGGCTTGTTGCGGAATAGGCAAACTACCACATCCTTTTACAATAACCATGGCATTCTTGTATTGAGAAAAATCATGGTGGGCAAAAACGTCCTCAAATAATACGGTTTCTAGGGTCTCTTGGCTTCCAAAAGCTGATTTTTTAGCAAATGGCTCTAGGGCAACAGAAATTAGAAGAAAGGCCCAAGAAGGAATAATCACATCTGCAGAACATTCAATAGAAACGTACTGGTCTTGATATTGTGACCAATCGTGATTCGCTAAATGTTTTCGGAAGTCATTTTCTTTTAAGATGAGTTCTTGAAATAGCCAAGGTTTTAAGTCAAAAATGGTTCTCTTTCCTTGTGGATAAAAGGAGGCTAAATCAATTTGAACTAAACTGCTATTGGCTACTTTATTGACGATCTCTTCCATAGTAATATTTCGTATTTAACTTCTTATGTGGGGTGAATAATGGAAAGCTTTCTACAGCATTCCAAGTTCTAACATCGCTTCTTCGCTCAACATGTCTTTGGTCCAAGGTGGTTCAAAAGTGATATCCACATTTGCTTTAGTTACATCGTGAATTCCAGCTACTTTATCCTCAATTTCTTGAGGCATAGATTCTGCCACTGGACAGTTTGGAGAAGTCAATGTCATTAGAATATCTACCGAATAGTCATCATGAATTTGAACATCATAAATTAATCCTAATTCATATACATCTACTGGAATCTCTGGATCATAAATGGTTTTTAAAACCCGAACGATTTCGTTTCCTAACAGTTTTTTATTCATTATTGGTTCTGCCATGGTCTATTTATCTTGATTTTGTTTAGCTCGGTAAGCCAAAGCCGTCATTTTTATTTTTTGTACCATCGATACTAATCCGTTAGCTCTATTTGGAGAAAGATGCTCTTTCAGTCCAATTTTTTCTAGTGCATACAAATCAGTTGTGGCAATATTTTGTGGAGTTTGACCTGAAAAAATATCAAGTAATAATCCAATAATTCCTTTGGTAATAATCGCATCTGAATCCGCATCGAAAAATAATTTCCCATCTTCTTCTTTTGCTGTCAACCACACATTACTCTGACAGCCACGAACAATATTATCCTCGTTCTTTTCGCTATCCGTTAACCCTTTTAAACTCTTCCCGTAATCGATGATATTCTCATATTTATCCATCCATTCCTCAAACATGGAAAACTCTTCAATAAGCTCGTCTTGTTTTTCGTTGATTGTCATTTTACTTTATGCCTTAGTCTTTTGCTTCTTTAAGAAAGCATTTTTTGTGCTCTCTTAACTCCAGCAATAAATATATCTACTTCTTCTTTGGTGTTGTAAATAGCAAAACTGGCTCTTACTGTACCGGGTATATTGAAACGATGCATCAATGGTTCGGTACAGTGGTGTCCTGTTCTAACTGCAATTCCTAATTGATCTAGAATTACTCCGATATCATACGGATGTATGTCGCCAATGAGAAATGATACCACACCTGCTTTGTTATCTGCAGTTCCAATTAATCGAATACCGTCAATTTTGTTAAGTTCTTCGGTCGTATAATCGTGCAACATTTTTTCGTGTGCCGATATGTTTTCAATTCCGTATTTCTCAATAAAATCGATCGCTGCACCAAATGCAATGGTATCAGCAATACTAGGTGTTCCGGCTTCAAATTTGAATGGAAGGCCTGCGTAAGTGCTTTCTTCTAGGTGAACAGACTTTATCATTTCGCCTCCTCCGTGATAGGGAGGCATTTTCTCTAATAGGTCTGCTTTTCCATAAAGGAAACCGATTCCAGTAGGTCCATACATTTTGTGGGCAGAAGAAGCGTAAAAATCGCAATCTAATTCCTGTACATTTACTTTGGTGTGCGGTAATGCTTGTGCTCCGTCTAATAAAACAACGGCACCAAACTCATGCGCCTTGTCAATAATGAATTTCACATCATTTACGGTCCCTAATGTATTAGAAATGTGAGATACCGCAACAATCTTAGTGCGATCATTCAACAGTTTTACATATGCATCTAATTCCAACTCGCCTTTATCGCTTATTGGAATGATTCGAATTTTTGCGCCTGTTTTTTCACACCACATATGCCAAGGCACCATATTAGAATGATGTTCTAAAGTAGAGATGATGACTTCGTCCCCTTCCTTTAAATTTTCGGCACCATAGGTAGCTGCAAATAAATTGATTGACTCGGTGGTACCTCTAGTGAAAATAATCTCCTTAGAATCTGCTCCAATCCAGTTGGCCAACTTTTCACGAACCGCTTCATAACGAGAAGTAGCTTTCTGACTTAACGTGTGCACCCCTCTATGAATATTAGCGTGTTCTTTTAAGTAGTAATTAGAAATAGTATTAATAACCGATAACGGCTTTTGTGAGGAAGCCGCATTATCTAAGTATACCAATGGTTTTCCATTCATCTTTTCTTTTAAGATAGGAAACTCTTTACGTATTTCAGATATGTTTAATGGCGTGTTCATTTTTTAAAATTTTGCGCTTTTTGAGGCGACAGAAGCTAAAATTGTTTCTTGAAATGGTTCATAATTTACGTTGTCAATGGCGTCTGCAACAAATGCACTGACAAGCATTTTTTCGGCTTCAAGTCTTCTAATTCCTCTGGCCATTAGATAAAATAATGCGTCTTCGTCTAGTTGTCCAATAGTAGAACCGTGAGAACATTTTACGTCATCCGCATAAATTTCTAATTGCGGACGGGAATACGCATTGGCATCATCGCTTAATAAGATGTTGCGATTGGTTTGAAACGCGTTAATTAACTGCGAATCTTTACGAACGTATATTTTACCGTTAAAAACTCCAGTTGCTTTGTCGGACATTACGCCTTTAAAAGTTTGATTAGAGTTACAGTGAGCCGCTTTATGGTCAACAATAACTCTGAAATCAGCCGTTTGTTTGTCGTTTAGAATGTAGGTGCCATTAATGGTGGTTTCACAATTTTGGCCTAAAACAGAAACGTAGATGTTTTTACGCGTTATTTTGCCGCCAAAGATGTAAGAACCTAAGTTGATATGGCTGTTCGCATACTGATGTGCAATGGCAGCAGAAACAAAATTGTTTTGATCGCCATTTTGATGGTAATCAAATGCATGTAGATGAGCGTTTTCACCTACGAGGTAACTCGCAAATTGGTTAGAAAATGAAACCTCATTATCGCCTTCAAAAACGGTAATAAAAGTGGCTTCTGATCCTGCGGCTAATTCAATATAGTTTCTGTTGGCAGTGCCAGTTTTATCGCCATTTTGAATATGAACAATAAAAATAGGTGCTTCAACCTTTGTGTTTTTTGCTACCGAAATATGTATACCATCTGTAAACGAAGCTTCGTTTAATAAGGTAAAAGCCTCTTGTTCACTTTCCCAATCTACTGGAAACTTAACCAAATTGCTTTCTGACATATCAGATAACCCTGTTACTTGGACTCCGCTTTCTGTAGGAAGAATACTTAGATCTAAATTCAAGAAACCGTTCACGAAAATAAGACGAGGGTTTTCTCCCATAATCTCTAGGGTTTCTTTAGAAATTACCGGATTAACAATTTTGTTAGTCGTAAACTCCTTTTTTAATAAACCCGATACCTTCGTGTATTTCCAGTACTCATTTCTAAGCGATGGAAAAGCGGTAGATGCTAATCCTTCAGTTCCTTTAGCGCGTAATGCATGAAATCCAGATACGTGATCTGAATTAGCCAATATGGCGTCTACAAACTCTTTATGTTTAATGGGTGCAATGACACTCATAGTTTTCTTTTTTTAATTGAGGAGAGGTATTCAATCGTTCAACTCCATTCTTACTTTAGCCAGTCGTATCCTTTCTCTTCTAGTTCAAGCGCTAAATTTTTGTCGCCTGTTTTCACAATCTTTCCATCATACATAACATGTACGAAATCAGGAATGATATGTTCTAAAAGTCTTTGATAGTGGGTGATAACCAAGAAGCTATTTTCTTTGGTATGTAACTCATTCACTCCATTTGCCACAATTTTCAATGCGTCAATATCTAAACCAGAATCAGTTTCGTCTAATATGGCCAATTTTGGATCGAGCATTGCCATTTGGAAAATTTCATTTCTTTTCTTTTCGCCTCCAGAAAAACCTTCGTTTACCGAACGATTAGCCAAACGGCCTTTCAATTCAACTAACTCTTGTTTTTCTTTCATCAATTTCAAGAAATCTTTAGCTTTCAAAGGATCTTTTCCATGATATTCACGAATGTTATTCACAGCCGCTTTCATGAAATTGGTATTGGAAACTCCTGGAATTTCTACAGGGTATTGAAAAGCAAGAAATACACCTTCTGCGGCACGCTCGTTTGGGTCTAATTCTAATATGTTTTTTCCGTTAAAGATAACTTCTCCTTCGGTTACTTCATATTCATCTTTACCCGCAATTACAGCAGCCAAAGTACTTTTCCCAGTACCGTTTGGACCCATGATTGCGTGAATTTGTCCGGGAAAAATATCCAAGTTGAACCCTTTCAAAATTTTATGACCTTCTACCTCAGCGTGAAGATTTTTAATTGAAATAATTGGTGTGCTCATTTTTATTTTTTTGTCCGAAACGTATTGAATTTGGTTTCGGAAGATGCTTTTAATTTTATGATTATCCTACAGAACCTTCTAAAGTGATGGCTAATAGTTTTTGTGCTTCTGCTGCAAACTCCATCGGTAATTGGTTCAATACTTCTCTAGCGTATCCATTGACAATTAAGCTGATGGCTTTTTCTTCACTAATTCCCCTTTGTTGGCAGTAGAATATTTGATCTTCCCCAATTTTTGAAGTGGTCGCTTCGTGCTCTACTTTAGAACTTTTGTTTTTGACTTCTATGTATGGAAACGTATGCGCTCCACATTTATCTCCTAATAATAAAGAGTCACATTGAGAGAAATTTCTGGAGTTGACCGCATTTTTGTGAACTTGTACTAATCCACGGTAACTGTTTTCAGAAACCCCAGCGGAAATACCTTTTGAAATAATGACACTTTTTGAGTTTTTACCTAGGTGAATCATTTTTGAACCAGTATCGGCCATTTGATGATTGGCAGTAACTGCAACAGAGTAAAACTCACCTTCCGAATAATCACCCTTTAATACACAAGAAGGGTATTTCCAAGTAATGGCAGAACCGGTTTCTACCTGAGTCCAAGAAACTTTAGATTTGTAACCCTCGCACATGGCACGTTTGGTTACAAAATTGTAAACACCTCCTTTACCTTGAGCATCTCCAGGATACCAGTTTTGAACCGTAGAATATTTTACTTCTGCTTCTTTCTTTACCATGATTTCTACCACTGCAGCATGCAATTGGTTCTCATCACGAGATGGAGCAGTACACCCTTCTAGGTAACTTACGTAAGAACCTTCATCGGCTACAATAAGCGTTCTTTCAAATTGTCCCGTACCTGAATCATTAATTCTAAAATAAGTGGACAACTCCATTGGGCAACGAACACCTTTTGGAATATAACAGAAAGAACCATCTGTAAATACCGCGGAGTTCAATGCGGCATAATAATTATCACCCGCGGGAACTACAGACCCTAAATTTTCACGAACCAAATCAGGATATTCTTTTACAGCTTCAGAGAAAGACATGAAAATAATACCTTTTTTTAATAAGGTATCTTTAAAAGTCGTAGCCACCGAGACCGAATCTACGATTACGTCAATGGCAATACCATTCATTCTCATTTGTTCTTCTACCGATATGCCTAATTTATCATACATGGTTTTTAGCTCCGGATCAACCTCATCTAAGCTGTTTAACTTCTTTTTTGGTTTTGGAGCAGAATAGTATACAATTTCCTGAAAATTGGGTTTCTCGTATTTCACGTGAGCCCAATTTGGTTCCTCCATTGTTAACCAATGACGGTACGCTTTCAGTCTAAATTCAAGTAACCATTCTGGCTCTTCTCTTTTACTCGAAATTAAACGAACTACATCTTCGTTTAATCCTTTATCAATACGGTCAGATTCAAAGTCGGATACAAATCCATATTCGTATTCTTTTCCTTCTAAATCTTTTTCTAAATCCGCTTCTGTATAGCCCATTTTCTGTGCGTTATAAAATTATACGGCAAAACTTTCACCACATCCACATGTCCGGGATGCGTTCGGGTTGATGAATTGGAATCCTTTTCCATTCAATCCTCCTGAAAAGTCTAATTGGGTGCCAATCAAGTATAAAAAACTCTTTTTGTCAACGACAACAGCTAAGCCGTTATCTTCCATTTTCTTGTCGTCTGTTTGTAATTTGTTGTCAAAATCTAAATCGTACATTAATCCAGAACAACCGCCACCTTTCACACTTACACGAATAAATGATTCGGTGCCTAGGTCGCTTTGATCTAGTAATCGTTTGGCCTCATTTCTGGCTGCATCTGTTACATCTATCATAACTTGATTTTATTTAGAATGATTCTAATTAAGAACAAAAGTACCTATTTTTAGGTAGGTAACAAGTGAAAAAAGGCACTTTGAATTATACCTATATAAGGTAATTGAATAGCCAAACGGATGCTTTTAAAAAGACGAAGGGGTTTTCGCTTTTTTAGAGTGTTAAATAACGCATAAAATGAATGAAAAGCCTCCTTTTCCATGTTCTCGGTCATCTTTGATTCGGATGGGCTTGGATTAGTTTGTAGATTTGTAACCACCTATCTTCTTGGAAACCTGGGAAATTTGAAAAAAGAAGTAATGATCGTAAATAATACACGTGTTTTTAACAGTACACAGAAAACACTTAATTGGGTTTTTCTACTGTTTTTGGGGGTGTTACCATTTTGGGGTATGGCCCAAAAGGTATCGGGTACCGTATCTGATATTAGAAGTGAGCCTTTAGCTTTTGTCAATTTACTATGGGCGAATACGAATGTAGGTGCCAGTACCGATGAAAAAGGGAGCTTTAAAATTGATAAACCAGATCAGTACCCTGCACTTTTGGTGGTTTCTTATGTCGGTTTTAAAACAGACACTATTAAGGTATGGGAGAACATGAAAAAGATCAAGGTGGTCTTAAAAAGTAATGTGGAGCTCAAAGAAGTAGAAGTAACGAGTCGTCAAACAGCCACTAATATTGGTACTATTTCTACGGATTTGGTAGAGGCCTTAAATCAAGATGAATTGCGAAAAGCTGCTTGCTGTAGTGTGTCTGAAAGTTTTGGTACCAATGCATCGGTAGATGTAAATGTAACAGATGCGGTTTCAGGAAGTAAGAAAATTAAGATGTTAGGTCTGGACGGAATTTACACGCAAATTCAATTTGAAAACTTACCGCTAGTCCGAGGGCTAGCTTCTTCTAATGGATTAGATTTTATTCCAGGGACATGGGTAGAGTCTATTCAAATTAAAAAAGGAGCAGGATCAGTGGTGAATGGGTATGAATCTATTGCGGGTCAAATCAACATAGAGTTTCTAAAACCAGATGAAGCAGAGAAGTTGTTTGTGAATGTATACGCCAATGAAATGGGTAGATTAGAATTTAATACGCACCTGTCTAAAAAAATAAATGATAAGTGGAGTACGTTGTTTTTTGTACATGCCGCTAATCAAGCGGTTGAAATTGATCGCAATGACGACAGTTTTTTAGATTTGCCATTAAAAAACACGGCTATTATTTTTAACCGTTGGAAATATTTCGATAAGAATTTTAGATTGCAATTTGGGGTCCGAGGGGTATTTAATGATTTAAAAGCAGGTCAAAAAAACGATATGGATAATCCGTATAAGGTCGATATAAAAACGACACAAGTATATGGGTTTGTTAAAACAGGATACCTTTTTGATAGTGAGAATAGTTTTGGTATTGTCGGGAAGTTTAAATACCACGAGCACCTGTCTACCTTTGGATTAACCAATTACAATGCCGACCAAACTAATTTTTATTTAAATGCTGTGTACGCGGATGAGTTGATTAATGAAAATCATAAAATTAAAACCGGGGTGAGTTTAAACTACGATTCGTACACTCATCAATTCAATGACTCGAGTTTTACTAATTTAGAAATAGTGCCCGGTGCATTTTTTGAATACGCTTATGTGATTGAGAAAATTTCGGTAGTGGCTGGTATTAGAGGAGATCACCATAATCAGTTTGGTGGGTTTATTTCTCCACGTTTGCATTTTAAATACAATGTAACCCCTAGGTCGGCCCTTCGTTTATCTGCGGGCAAAGGATTTAGAACCGCTAATGTATTGATTGAGAATTCTTCTTACTTGGTGAGTTCACGCCAAGTTCGTTTTGAAAATGGGTTACAACCAGAACAGGCATGGAATTACGGGGTAAGTTATTCGCAAAAATTTACGCTGGGTGAGGAGGTTGAATTAGCTGTTAATGCAGATTATTATTACACCGACTTTGAAAATCAGGTGGTCGTAGATGTAGAGGATGTCAACTATGTTTCGTTTTATAATTTAAATGGTCAGTCTTATTCTCATGCGATACAGGCCGAGGCAACTCTAACATATAAAAGAGCAGAAATTAAAACAGCCTATAAGTATTTAGACGTAATGACTCAATACGGTTCCGATTTAAAAAGTAAGCCTTACACGCCAAAGAATAGAGTTTTGGTAAACGTGGGCTACCGTAGCAAATTTGATAAGTATAAATTTGATTTAACCACGTTGTGGACAGGTTTAAGTAGAGTTCCATCTACAGCAGGAAATGCAGAAGGCAATGAAAGATCGAATTCATCTGAAACGTATTTTGTATTGAACGGACAAGTGACACGAAAATTTAGGACTTTTGAATTATATATAGGGGGAGAAAATTTATTGAATTTTAAGCAAAAAAATCCTATTATTGACAGTGAGAATCCTTTTGGAGATAATTTTGATGCTTCCATGATTTGGGGGCCAGTTCAAGGACGAGTAGTTTACGCGGGATTTAGATTCGCAATTAAATAAAAAAACATGAAAAATTTAGGCTTATTAATCGCTTTTGTAGCAATATCATTATTTTCAACCGCTGCATTTGCAAAAGGGGGAACAAAAACAATTAAAATTCAAACTTCTTCTCAATGCGAAATGTGTAAGACAACCATTGAAAAAGGTATGGCTTTTGTCAAAGGGGTGAAGAAAACAAGTTTAGATGTAGAGAGTAGTATTCTTACGGTAGAGTATAACCCTGCAAAAACAAATCCAGATGAGATTAAAAGAGCTGTAGCCGCCATTGGTTACGATGCGGACGAAGTAGTTGCGGAGCAGAAGGCTTATGATAACTTAGATAAGTGTTGTAAAAAAGGCGCGCATAAGTAAGCGACTTCTTTAAAAGATTGTAAAGCCTGTTTTCGAAAGAAAGCAGGCTTTTTTTTGCTTAAAACTATCGATGCTTTATTTTTGAGGGAAACTTGCTATTCATGTCTATCAATCCAGTTGTACTATCTATTCCCATTTACTTTGTGTTAATTCTATTGGAATGGGGTATTGACTTATACAAAGGAAATAAGCGCTACTCTTTTGAAGACGCTTTGGCCAATATTGGATGTGGAATTACTCAACAAATAGTGAGTTTGTTTACCAAAGTGGGCGTTGTGGCATTATACACCTATATCTATACGAATTATCGGTTGTTTGAAATGGAACACACCTGGTATTGGGCGATCGTTTTATTAATTTTAATTGACTTTTTCTATTATTGGGCACATCGAATGACGCATCAAGTAAATTTGTTTTGGGTAGGGCATGTGGTGCATCACCAAAGTGAAGAATACAATTTATCGGTGGCGTTGAGACAAGGCACATTGCAAACATTTTTCACTTCTCCTTTCTTTTGGCCTATTGCGATATTAGGGTTCGACCCTTATTGGTTTGTATATGTAAGTGCGTTTAATCTCTTGTATCAATTTTGGATTCATACGGAGTATATTGGTAAAATGGGGTGGTTTGAATATGTATTTAATACACCTTCGCATCATAGAGTACATCATGCCACTGATTCTAAATACATAGATAAAAATCATGGTGGGTCATTAATTATTTGGGATCGAATGTTTGGGACTTTTGCCCAAGAAACCACACATCCTACCTACGGGATCACGGTACCTTTGAATTCATTCAACCCTTTATATGCAACCATTCAGCCTGCGGTAAGTTTATGGAAGCGGTGTACACAAACACCCGAGTTTACGAATAAGCTTCAGGTATTGTTTCGTTCGCCTGCTTGGAAATATGAAAATGAACCGGAGACTCCGCTTAGTTTGGTGAAACAACAGCCCAAGGGAACTACTAAACGGGTAAGGATCTATACGGGTATTTGGTTTTTGGTGGTGATGGGGTTGGCCGCTTATTTGTTATTTAACTATACGCAATTTTCGGGATTGACCACGTTGGCTTTTGTAGGAACTCTATTGTTTATTATATGGAATATCGGAAATCTGAATGATGGATTGCCTTATGGTAAATGGGTGGAAGTGATAAAAACAATTGGTCTAGTAGGAGCTCTAGTGTATGCCGTGTTTTTTCTAGGGTTACCTATCTCATTCATGCTATTTGTAATGGCATTTGCTTTAGGTATGCTCGGATTATTGAGGAATGAAAAAACGCTCGTTTTAGAAAGTAAAACGAGCGTTTAGAAATGTAGTTTTATTGGCTTAAAAACGAGTTGTATTAAACTACTTCAAACATTTCTGTCAAAGGTTTTCTTACTTTTTTTCCGTGTTGTGTTTGATCTTCTTCTGATCGGTAACCAATAGGTAATACAACTGCTGCTGTTAGCCCTTTGGCATCTAATCCTAAAATCTCACTGTACTTACTCGCATCAAACCCTTCCATTGGACAAGAATCAATCTTCAATTCTGCACAGGCGTTCATCGCGTTTCCTAATGCGATATACGTTTGTTTAGCGGTCCAATTTTTTACCGCATCTGCAGGAAATCCACCAATGGTAGACTTCATGAATTCACCATATCCAGTAAGGTGCTCCATCGCTACCCCTTGAGTTTCTGATTTTAATTTTAACATGGCATCCACATGAACTGGAGTTACCTCGTTAAAAGCACAAAAAACAAGTAGATGAGAGGCATCTGTAATCTGGGTTTGTCCCCAAGAAACCGGTAATAACTTTTCTCGTAATTCTGGGTTTTCTACCACTAATACTTTATATGATTCTAATCCGTAAGAAGTAGCTGTTAAGCTAATGGCTTCTTTAATGATGTGTAAATCTGAATCCGATATTTTTTTGGTGGAATCAAATTTCTTGGTAGCGTAACGCCATTTTAAATCTTCTACTATTGACATTTTTTTATTTTTAATTGTTGAATTGCATCGGTACTTCCATTAATAGGATTTTACTTTCTGCATGTGAGTTTATTTTTATATGTTTTGAATCCCAAATCCCCATTCCATCTCTGTGGTTTAGTGATTCGTTTTCTATGGTTGCTTTACCTTCAATAATAAAAGCGTAAACGCCATTTGAGGGGTCGTTTAATGTATATGTAAATGAATCGTTAGGCTTCATTTCACCTAAGTGAAACCATGCGTTTTGATGAATCCAAACGCCCGCATCATTTACATTGGGAGAAAGGATTTGTGTAAATCCGTTTTCTGAAGCTAAATCCGTATAGACTAATTGGTCGTAACGTGGAGTTACCTGCGATTTATTTGGAATTAACCAAATCTGAAGTAACTTCAACTCTTGGTCTTGGTTTTTATTGAATTCACTGTGCTGAATTCCAGTACCTGCGCTCATTACTTGAATTTCTCCAGGGCTAATGATTCCAGAATTTCCAATACTATCTTCGTGTTTTATTTGGCCGCTTAGTGGAATTGTGATGATTTCCATATTCTCGTGCGGATGTTTACCGAAACCCATACCACCCGCTATCTGATCATCGTTTAGTACACGTAAAACTCCGAAGTTCATCCTTTCCGGATTGTGATAGTTGGCAAAACTAAACGAGTGATTGGCTTTTAACCAACCATGGTTAGCCTGTCCTCTGGTGTTTGCTTTATGAATAACTGTTTTCATTGTCTTTATTTCCTTGTTAGGGAGGTGATTATATCCTTCTTGTTTTACTTTGTTGGGGATAGAATCGGTGTGTTTTTGTTGGGCAAAGACTGTTGGAACAATAACCCCAGCGGTTCCAGTAACAAGTGCCTTTTTAATAAAACTTTTCCGATCCATATCTGTGACTTTTTAAGCGTATCCTCTAACGTATAAAAAAAAGAGGTTTTATGAGTGTATATAAAATTGTAAGCTCATTTTTTTTCATCCTCTAATTTTATCTAAAAGATGAGCTAGGGTAGTGGCTTCATTTATACTTAGCCGTTCTTCAATATCCGTTTCAGATTTGTTTAAAGTGGACATAATAAGCTCAATTAATTCTAAACCTGCCGGAAGAATAGAGATGTTTACCTTTCTTCTGTTTTCAGGACAGACTTCGCGAATGATTAATTCTTTAATACGCATTTTCTCCACCAAGCGGGTAGTATTGCTCATTTTATGAACCATACGCTCTGATATTTCTTGGAGGTTTAGTGTATTGCCTTTTTGTCCTCTTAGGATACGAAGGATATTATATTGCTGTTCTGAAATTCCAAAAGGTTTTAAAAGACTATTCATGCGTTCCGACATCCAAGCTCCGGTAAAAATCACATTTAATGTAGCTCTTTGATGGGGAAACATCTCCGAACTCATTTTCAATTCTTCTTCTAATCTCATCTCCATAATTGTTTACACAACAAATGTATATACAATTGTTGAATAAGTATTAATTAGTGTAGATATTTTAACATTTTCCACATTCCATTCTTTAATTGCATCAATTCTTCGCTAGGAATGTTACTTGAGTTAGCCAGTTTTGTCGGTATTTCAGCTGCTTTTTCACGTAATAGATTTCCTTTTTTAGTGAGTTGAATGAGCACCGTACGTTCGTCTTCAGGATTAGGTGCTTTTTCCACCAACCCCTTATCCTTCATCTTGTGTAAAAGAGGGGTAATTGTATTTGTCTTCAAAAACAATTGATCTCCAATATCAGAAACTCTTTGAGAATCTTGCTTCCAAAGGGTAAGCATAACCAAATATTGAGGATAGGTTAAACCTATTTCATTCAACAATGGTTTATATAACCGAGTAATCAATCGAGATGTTGCGTAAATGGGAAAACACAATTGATTCTCAAGAAGCAGGTTTTTAGAATCAAGCATCCTTATCGTATTAATTTGATAATGTCTTTTTCAATTTTTGAAGGAGTGGTTGTAGGTGCATACCTTTTGTAAGGGATCCCATCTGGGCGAATTAAAAATTTAGTAAAGTTCCATTTTATACGACTACCTAAAAAGCCTCCAAGTTCTCCTTTTAAATACTTAAATACGGGGTCAGTATGAGTGCCATTTACGTCAATTTTTTTTGTTAATTGAAAAGTAACACCATGATTAATTCTACATGCTTCTTCCATAGAGGCATCTGTTTCTGGTTCTTGACTTTTGAATTGATTACACGGAAACCCTAATACAACTAATCCTTGATCCTTGTACTTTTGATGCAATTCTTCCAGGCCATCAAATTGTGGTGTTAATCCGCATTGGGTAGCGGTATTGATAACCATTACTGTTTTTCCTTTATAATCAGAAAGGGATACCGTTTTTCCGCTTGGGGTTGTGTATGCTAAATCGTGAAAGTTCATAGTGTAAATTTAAAGGTACTTATATCGTGTCCGACAAAAATACGATGCGTTTTATAAGTAGCGTTTGCCTCATCAATTAGAATTTGTTATGGATTAATAATACCTTTGATATAATCATAAAAAATACGTGCATGTTATCTGTAATTCACACTTTACACATTGCTAAAAACTCAGATGAGGTATATCAAGCATTAACAACCATTGATGGCTTGTCAGGTTGGTGGACCACAGATACGATTGGCAGTACTGCATTAGCGGATTCTATTTATTTCACTTTTGGGAGTTACGCCACCTTTGAGTTTCAGGTAGCGCTATTAGATCCGGGTAAACTAGTGAGTTGGAAATTTATAGGTGGTAATCCTGATTGGGATAATACACATGTAACGTTGATTTTGACAGAAAACGAGGGCAAAACAATGGTAGAGTTTGTTCACGATGGTTTTAAAGAGGGGTACGCGAATTTCGGAAATATTAATTTTGCATGGGCTGGTTATTTAACAAGCCTTAGAGATTATTGCGAAACTGGAAAAGGGCAACCTTTTAGTAAGTAGTCTGTTAATTCTTAGCTCCGTAATGGGCGTGTTGAAGTAATATTTCCATGGTAACAATTTCTAATGTTTTTTCATTGGTAGCTTCCAGTATAACTAAAGGCGCGGCATTGTTTTGGTGGGCCTGCAAAAATCTAGCCGCACATAAACACCAACGATCACCTGGCCTAACGCCATCAAATTTCCATTGAGGTTGCGGAGTAGATAAATCATTGCCAATTGACTTTGAAAATGCCAAAAATTCTTCAGTAGCAACCACACAAACGGTATGCACTCCTTGGTCAGATCCATCAGTATTGCAACAACCGTCTCTAAAATAACCGGTTAATGGTTCTGTACTACAGGTAATAACTTCATCTCCGAAAACGTTAGTGGTATGCATAATTTAAATTTTGTGCAAAATAGTTTTTTTGATTGGCCTGCTAGATAAATTGGACCTATGAAATGTGAATAAAAAGGAGGGAGCGTTTTTATATTCGAAATAATGGTCGACTAACTAAAGGAGAAAAACTCTAAGGTATTGAACTTAGAATACGCAAGAGTTCAATACCAAACCATATAAATGGTAGTTTATGTCTTTGCAGATTGGAGCTTGCTTTATTAATTCTAGCCGATCCACCAGTGATGACGATTAAGGCGAATAGCATGACTGTAAAATGCTCTAAACTATAAAACCGAACTTATCTTAAGGATTTACCTTCTATAGGGTTTTGAATAAAGTTTTGCGATAAGGCACTATTCCAATATAAAATTAAACCCACGATACCTTGAATGTAAATGACTAAAAGAACAACATAGGAAATGAATTGATCTAAAAATGAATATTCCAGCAACGTATTGTTTGTGTAAGAGGCATTTCTTATGGCCCCGCACAAGAAAATTAAAATGGCCCATCTGTTCCAAGAATAAAAACTAAAAGCACTTAAAAGAAAGAATCGAACATGTCTACAAAAATAGGGGAGGTTTAAATATTGACGCTCTGGGCACACCTGTAACTGCCTGAATAATTAGTTTTGCAGCCTGAAAAATTAGCGATATGATTTCAATAGATGGTGTAGGAGTAGAATTCAGTGGTCACATTCTTTTTAGCGATGTCTCATTTGTAATAAATGAAACGGACAAAATTGCGTTAATGGGTAAAAATGGAGCGGGAAAGACTACGTTAATGAAAATTATTGCGAGTGTACAAAAGCCAACTACGGGTAATGTGCGTGCCCCTAAAGATGCGGTTATAGCGTATTTACCTCAGCATTTATTAACGGAAGATGATTGTACCGTATTTGAAGAAGCATCTAAAGCATTTGGTCATGTGTTTGAAATGCGTGATGAAATTGAAAGCCTAAATAAGCAGTTAGAAACCCGTACCGATTACGAGTCAGCAGCGTACATGAAAATCATTGAACGGGTAACGGAGCTAGGGGAAATATATTACGCTTTAGAAGATGTGAATTACGATGCAGAGGTTGAGAAAGCCTTGCAGGGTTTAGGATTCAGGCGTTCTGATTTTACACGTCAAACGAATGAGTTTAGTGGCGGTTGGAGAATGCGTATTGAGTTGGTTAAAATGCTTTTGAAAAAACCAGATCTTATTTTATTGGATGAGCCTACTAATCACGTAGATATTGAATCTGTCATGTGGTTAGAAGACTTTCTTATTAATAAAGCGAAAGCAGTTGTGGTTATTTCTCATGATAAAGCGTTTATTGATAATGTCACCAATAGAACCGTTGAGGTGACCATGGGTAAAATATATGATTACAAGGCAAAGTATACGCATTACTTGGTTTTGAGAGAGGAACGAAGAGCTTCTCAAATAAAAGCATACGAAGAGCAACGAAAGTTTATAGCTGATAATCAATTATTTATTGACCGTTTTAAGGGTACGTACTCTAAAACAAATCAGGTAAACTCTAGAGAAAAAATGTTATCTAAGCTCCAGATAATTGAGATTGATGAGGTAGATAACTCTTCGTTGAGGTTACGTTTTCCTCCGGCTGCTAGATCAGGTGATTATCCGGTGGTAGCTAAAGATTTATCGAAACGGTATGGTGACATAGTGGTGTTTAATAATGCTAATATGAGTATTGAACGTGGCCAAAAAGTTTCATTTGTGGGGCGTAACGGAGAGGGTAAATCTACCATGATTAAAGCCATCATGAATGAAATTGAGTTTGAAGGAGAATGTGGTTTAGGTCATAATGCGAAGGTGGGATATTTCGCCCAAAACCAAGCGTCATTATTAGATCCTACTATGACCATTTTTGAAACGGTGGATGAAGTAGCGAAAGGAGAAGTTAGAAAACAAATCAAAGGTATTTTAGGTCGTTTTATGTTTAGTGGCGATCAAATTGATAAAAAGGTAGGGGTGCTTTCTGGTGGAGAGAAAACGAGATTGGCGATGGTGAAATTGATGCTTGAACCAGTGAATGTATTGATACTGGATGAGCCCACCAATCACTTAGACTTAAAATCAAAAGATGTATTAAAAGAAGCATTAATCGATTTTGAGGGAACCTTAATTTTAGTATCTCATGATAGAGATTTCTTAACCGGTTTATCTCAAAAAGTATTTGAATTTAAAGATAAACGCGTGATCGAGCACTTTGAAACCATTGATGCTTTCTTGGAAAGAAATAGAATGGAGCATTTGAAGGAATTGGGATAAAAAAAAGGCCCTAACTTTCGTTAGGACCAATCTCAACTTGAATTTACGGGGATTATGAATTCATGATTTCTATACGATTAACGTTGTCCTCATGATTCACTGTATTAACAGATGGAATTTTAGATATCCATCTGTTTAAATCTTACCGTACAAATATATACAAAACATCGTTAATGTTTAACGAAATACGATAAAGATTAAACATAATTTAATTAGGAGACTTAGGAATCAATATTACAACAATCATATTTTGCTGTATTTTTTAAGCTGGGGGTGTCGCTAATATGAACCCATTTTTTGGGTTACTTGGTTATGCGTTGTGTAAATAGGGTAGATCCGCATTTATTTTCAGACAAAATAAAGGTTATAGCATACACTAGAATCTTTGGGGATTAAAAATTAATTTTTTTTTTCAATAAAGCACACTCTCATTCCCGCTGTGGTTAACTGGTATGTGATCAATGATGGTAAATGCATCGTATCCGAATTTTCTTGGCAGGTGTCATGAAAAATCTCTTGATTCAATTTCATTTGCACCCTGCCAATTTGATTCCAAATTGGCTTTGATCTAAAATGAGAATAATGTGGTTGGATATGCCTAATATATTAGGAACAATTGGACTGCCTTTTCAATTTATACACGCCATAACGGATTCGTTTGTTATGATTAAACTATTCCATTTCATCCCTATATCGATAGTGTTGTATGTTAGGTATTTAGATCATTTTTATTACGATGTGGGTTAGATTGATTGCGTATTTGTTCAGCTCTTGACCCTATAATCGCGTTTTCATTTGTGTTCACGAGGTTATTTCCTATTAGTTCAAATGAACCTGCTATATGTGGTCTGTTTTTCTGGGTGGATATTGTTATCGTTGTTTGTTGCGTTCAAAAAGAATAATTACTCCCCAAAGAAATAGACACTCTGGGTAATAATTATTCGAGTGCTTCCTTTTTTAGTTTTGATTTGGAGGGCAAATACCAGAGTAAAGGTAAACTTGGAATTGAAGTAGGTCGTGTTTTTGATGATAATGGACTTTGTGAAATTGTAAAAAACAAAGAAGGTAATTACTTTGTGTGGTTTAGCGGACAGACCTATGTTTCAATATATGAGTTGCAAATTGGTGAGTTAATCATTGATAAAGTTAAATCAAATGAATTTAATTTTTATGAAAAGCTGACATTTGGATCAAACATTAAAGCGGCCTATTGTGGAGATAATAATTTCTTTGTTTATGGTTTTCAACAGGACAAAAAAACGAAGAGTAATAGGAAGAATTCTGTAACTAAGATTTCGATTGATTCATTTTTTTAAGGTTTAATAATTCTTTTAAATTATATCGATAATTGGCTACCTGTACTAGCAATATACAAGAGGATAGTTTGAATCGCTGTTGGCTTTTAAAAGAGTGTGGCATGATAGAGATTTCTTAACCGGATTATCTCAAAAGGTATTTGAGTTTAAAGACAAACGCGTGATCGAGCACTTCGAAACTATTGATGCCTTCTTAGAAAGAAATAGAATGGAGCATTTGAAGGAGTTGGGATAGGTCCTTAACCTACGCCATCGCATCAATCACTTCTAAAAATGTTTCAGGTTCTGGTCGTACACGGTAATTGTCGGTAAGATCTACAAAGTGAATAATCCCTTTTGCATCGGTAATCACCACGGTGGGCATAACGGTTTCACTAGCGTAGCCCAAAATTTGGAATCCTAAAGGAATGCCTGCTTCAGAGAGAATGCCTAGTTTTTTGGCAACTTGGTTATCAGTGTCTTGAAGATAGTGAAAACCTAAATCAAATTTCTTGGCCAAGGTTTCCGTTTGTTTATGGGGTTGCGGACTAATAAATACGACTTGCGCACCTTTGGCTTCGATTTCTTTGTATTGATTGGCAATTTCTTGAATTTGAGCCATACATAAGGGACACCAATTTCCTCTATAAAATAAATAGATGGTTGGCGCGCCTAAAAATTGCTCATTCGAAAGATTTTTTCCTGCGGTATCTTCTAATTGAAAAGAAGGGATTCGCTTTCCCTTTTCCAGTACAGGAGAGTCTCTGGTATTAAATTTTGAGTACCAGAATAAATAGAGTGCCCATCCTACCCCAAGAAGAATACTTAGGAGAGTGACATAAAGTGCATCTATATTCAAATCAAGACCTAAAAGAGTGCCTAATCCAATAAGTAAAGAGAACACGGTTAGATTAGCAGAAGTTCTAGGCTGAGAAATAATAAATAGTCCGATAAAAAAAAAGGCAATCGTTGACCCCGATATAAACCTCCCTAAAGTGTTGATGTCAAACCCTTGGTCGAACAAAGTAAAAAGACTGAACAAACTTACCGCTAAACCTAGTACCGGGAACAAGGCAATAAATGTGGATTTTAAAAAACTAGTCATTCGTAATATTTAGAGCTGCGAATGTAGAAGTTAAAGAAACTTGTTCACCTGTTTTATCAAAATGATACGGTGGGATGTATGTGACATGACATTTGAAAATAAATAGGGAAAAGATTACGGGTAAAGTAATAAGGTAATACCAATCTCCCCCATTTTCATCATCTGTGAGTTTCCGCCATTGCTTAAATCATATTCAAAAATAAATGGGTTTGTTGCGGTATACAAAACGATACTGTACGCTTCACCTCCTACATATTCCGCTCCAATTATTCCCGTTAAATTAGAAAATGGTCCAAGGCTATACTTAGTACCCAGCACTAAACCAGGTCCGGACCCATTTGGAGTAAAATTTAAATACCCTAAAGCCTTCGCATGAATATTCATTCGATCTGCTGATTGTGCGGCATTTTCCTTGTTCTCTATTCTATGTACAAAAATGCCCCCGGAAAGGCGAATTCCTGTTTTCCAATCAGAGTCGGTCACCATTGGAAAAATGACCCCCCCATTAATAGCTCCACCAAAAGAAATCATTTTTGTTTCTTCAGGTTGTTGACTATCGGGGGTAGCCGAATTGACCATTACCCCAATATCATAAAATTTTACGGGGTTGTAGCTGAAATCAAATGAAAAAGTACCACTTGTTTCTGTAGGTTGACAAAAACCAGCGAACCCAATAAGTACTGCGGAAATTAAAAGTAAATATTTCATAGGTTAAATTTTACATTTTAAAAAAACACCGTTCTCACCTACGGCATATATGAGTTTTGAATGGATCACCTGAACCCCTAATAATTGATGACTAAACGGTTCAAAATTGTCGTTTACTAACGTAGTCCAATCGCCATCTTCTGTGTATTGGTTAGTCACCAAACATCCTTGACCAACCGTTGCGAACAAACCTTGGTACCCGTGAATATCCTTAAAGTCGTATTGATTATAATCCGCATATTGGCTCCATAGGGGAATATTGTCATTGAAATTTAGTTTTTCAATGTTTTCATAAGACACGGCTACTGTATCCTGTTGATCAAAGAAAATTCCATTTAATGGGGACTCGGATAGGTAATGGGTGGTTACTCTGTTCTCGTCCGCATTATAAAACTCAATAGTCGATTCATTTGCGTCATGAAAAATGGCATGATTTTTCTCAATGATGATGTTGTTGTTTAAATACGCCTTCGTGCTTTGTGTCAAAAGTAGATCTCCAGTTTTACGAGCATATATTTCACATTGTAAGTCACCCCGGCCCGAATTATAGGATATAATAAATATGTTTCCACTCAGGGTACAGCCTGAACCGTGATTACTATACATCATTGGCTCCCATGTCGAAGCGTCATAATTGGTTCTATAAATAGTACCCGCATCAATGTAAATGTCTCCAAATTGATTCTGATAAATTCTTCGAATGTTTGCAAGTGTAGTAAGGATGTTCCAAGTGGTTCCTCCATTGGAGGTATGATAAACCACATTACTGTCGGTGGAGGCAACAAAACCCTGTGCTGTGGTAGTAAATAGGACTAAATCTAAATTTACTTTGTCAGGAAGGAACTGGGTATCCATTTCCATTACGGGAATGGCACCTAAGTTTTTTGGTCCGCATTGGGTGAGCGTTAAAATCAGGGTAGGTATAAGAAATAAAAGATATTTGGGTTTCATAAAAAAATTTAAGCAAGAATAAAGTTATTCGTAAGCTCAAAAATAGATTTATTCATGGAAAAACAAAATAGGGCCGGTGTAAAAAAGAAATACTTTGGGTCTAACACTTTACCTGAAAAAGGTAGGCCCAAAGTAATTTATGGAGAGAGAGAATTTTTACTAATTATGTAGTCCGCATTCGCGATTGTCTAACACCTTGGTAGGGTCGTAATAATCAAATTCGTTTGGTAAGTTGTTCTGTGTCAGATAGGAATCCATTTCTGTATCTGAAAAATGGTAAAACGGACTTACTTTTATAACCCCGTCTTTACTTAATGACACAATATCAATACTATTTCTAAAAGCCGTTTGTTCTTTCCTGAGATTAGTAAACCATACTTCTGGTTTATGTTCTTTCATCGCACGTGCAAAAGGTTCTAACTTCACTTGTTCTGTAAATATAGCGTGATTAGGATCGTTAATGTCTGGGATCCCCATGGTTACATTACGATTGCCTACCGTTTGTTGAGGTACGAATAAGTCAATGTTTAGTTGCAACCTATCAATCAATTCTTGGGCATGTGAATAGGTATTGGTGGTATTGTACCCGGTGTCGCACCATATAACGGTGGTGTCCTGTTTTACGGCCGATACGGCATGTAATATGGCCGATTCGTAGGGTCTGAAGTTGGTGGTGATTACCGTTTTTTTGTTTAATGAGAATGCCCATTCTACAATTTCACTAGGGCTTAACGTACGTAATTTAGCGTTGATACTTTCTAAATTCATTGTTTGTTTTTTTAAAACTTTTAGTTGAATTCAACTTTGTTGGAGTGCTTTCTTTTGTGCAACACCCCTTGAATTCATTAACCATATTATCATATAAAATTAACATCACTACAATTACCCTATCGGTTTAGTAGGGTAATATAATACGAATGTACATTTCAAATCAATAGGAATGAAAAAAAAGGGACCGAATTACGTGTTTTTTTAAATAATGTCTGCTAATGACTTGTTTTCTAGTACCTTTAAAGTACTGTCTCGCACTTGAATCATTAAAATATGAACAGAGCAAGAACCTTCATCCGCACAATCATCACATTTTTCGTAATAGTTAAGACTAACACAAGGAACCATAGCAATAGGACCTTCTAACTTACGAAGTAGGTCCACCATTTGAATGTCTTTTGATGCTTTTAGTAAGTAATATCCACCACCTTTTCCTTTTTTCGAACCTAGGTATCCAAGATTTCTTAAAGTAAGGAGAATAGCTTCAAGGTACTTGTGAGAAATATTTTCACTTTCAGAAATTTGAGAGGTTTGAACAGGTGTTTTATCTGTTTGTCTCGCCAAATAGGTAAGTGCCTTTAACGCATATTTTGTTTTTCTTGAAAGCATATTACGAAGGTAATGAATGAAAAAGATATAAGATGAAAATATTCTTGTGCATGACTATGTCTTTGGGGTTTTGTATTAAGTTTGATACCACTATTAACTTTTTACTTTAATCTATGAAAATCGTATTTATTTTAATGTTCATTTGTTTGTCGGCAATAGTCAAATTCAGCCTGTTTTTTACGAAGAGGTTAAGCTAAATGTGAATCCGGATTTTGGAGATTTTATTCTGTTTGAAAATGGGGACTTACTTTATTATGAGCAGCCATATAGGTCTGAAAAGATTGAATTCGTTCTATTTAATCAAAAGGGTGAGTTTATATCAAACGGAACCATAGAAGCAGAAGAAAAGGGAACGAAAGTTTACTCGCCTAATTTCATCGGGAATCAGTTATTTATGTTAGTGGATGTAAGGGATAAAGATGCGGGTTTATTTAAAAAGGTATTGCGTTCCGTTGATTTGTTGAATTATACAATGGGAGACTCTAGGGATTTGGTGTCCATACCTATGAAATTATTGGAGGCGAATGAAAGCGTAATGCCCCAGGTGGATTATTTTCCTAGTATTCAATGTAGCTTCTTTTCAGATAGTGTGGTAGTAATTTTAAATGACTACGTAAATCAGAAATATGAAGTTAAAATTTTCAATTCGAAGATTGAAGAAACTAGAAGTGAAAATTTAGACATGAAAACTTTGGGTTTTGACTATTCTCGTATTAGGTCAGTTAAGGAAGATTCAGAGGGAGAACTCGTCTATACCGTAGACGTGTATAATTGGAAAGAGGAAACCATCAATAAAGCGGGTGAAGAAATTGATAAACAGACGGCTTATGTTTTTGGGAATGTTGAAAGTACCGATGATTTAATTCCAAAGGTTAATGTGGAAAGTCTAAAGGATGTTCCAGAGGAGCTTTTTGCGTATGACCTTAAGGATGATTTTGCCGTGGGAGGTTATTTTACCTATGACGAAGCTGCTGTTCAAGAATGTTTTCACTCTTTTAATTTATTCAAATATGAAGGAGAGATAGTCAATGATAATATACATTGCTTCGACTACGAGTACCTTTGGGGATTTGCTGTAGAACCTTTGAAATCCATGAATAGTAAATCTATATCAAAGGGAAATGGACCCAAAAAACTCAATATGTATCTTTCTAATGCGGTTTTAAATGAAGATGAGTCAGTAACTTTCTTTTTGGATCAAAATTACCAGATGCAAAATACAAACGATAGGGAAATCTATTCAGATTTAAGATATTGGTTCGGGAACGTGTTAGCATTAAATTATTCTAAAGAAGGAAAATTAAATTGGAAACACGTTATTCCAAAGTCGCAAGCTGCTGCTGGTAGAAGTGGAATGTTGGGAATTAAGTATTTTTCTACGGGTGAGGGACAGACCATTTTGTTGTATAATAATTTAGATCAGGATAATAAGATGACCGAATTACATATGGTTTCTATTAACTCAGAAGGGGAAGTGGAGGAACTAATGAATTATGTGTTTGGTAAAAAACAGGAAGAAATAATTGCTTCGAAATTCAAGATGAAGGGAAACTCTCTTTTCATTAAGATGAAGGATGGGAAAAGCTATAAAATCATGAAAATAGCTCTTTAATAGAGATGTCATATCAAACTTCAATTAAACAAGGTTAAAGAATAATACATGTACTAATTTTGCAGCATGTTAGAAGATAAAAATCAAGCTACCTCTAATTTAGAGGAATTAGGTGAATTTGGATTAATTGAAAGGTTAACTAAAGACTTCGAAATAAAGCAAAAGTCTACAGTATTAGGGATCGGAGACGATGCTGCGGTATTGAATTACACGGATGAAAAAATCGTGGTTTCTACCGATATGTTAGTAGAAGGGGTTCATTTTGATGTGACGTACACGCCATTAAAGCACTTGGGTTACAAGGCAGTTGTGGTTAATTTATCGGATATATATGCGATGAATGCGACACCAAAGCAAATTACTTTTTCTATGGCGGTGTCTAGTCGTTATTCGGTAGAGGCATTAGAAGAGATATACGCGGGAGTAAAATTGGCTTGTGATTTTTATAACGTTGATTTAATTGGCGGAGACACTACCTCTTCTTTAAAGGGATTGGTATTAAGTGTCACGGCTATTGGGTCTGCAAAAGCCGATAAAATTGTCAAGAGAAGTGGGGCGAAATTAAATGATTTGATTTGTGTTTCTGGTGATTTAGGCGGTGCTTACATGGGTCTGCAAGTATTAGAAAGAGAAAAAGCGGTGTTTAAAGAAAACGCTGACATGCAACCGGATATGACCGGTAACGAATACGTGTTAGAACGACAGTTAAAACCGGAAGCCCGAAGAGATGTAATCAAAACGTTAGGGGAGATGCATATTGTACCGACTTCAATGATGGATATTTCTGATGGGTTAGCCTCTGAATTGATGCACATCTGTAAAGCGAGTAAGGTAGGAGCGCAGATTTACGAAGATAAGATACCGGTAGATTATGAAACCTATAAAGTAGCTGAAGAGTTTAACTTTAATGCAACTACTGCGGCCCTAAATGGTGGGGAAGATTACGAATTAGTGTTTACTATTTCGCAAAAGGATTTTGAAGTGGTTAAAGGAATTCCGGGAATTGCTATTATTGGCCATATTGCCGATGTAGGTGACGGACTCTCTATGGTAGCTCGCGGGGAGCAAGTAATAGAATTACAAGCACAGGGTTGGAATGCATTCAAAAACAAATCAGAATAAATAGATGACCAAAGACTTGGTTATTTTTTGTTTATTTGTACTTACAAGAAATTAAAAGATGGAAGAAGAATTAGAAATGATTTTCGATATGGCTCAAGAGCAAATGGACGGCTCAATTGATCACCTTAAAAAAGAGATGCTCAAAATTAGAACTGGACGTGCTAATCCAATAATGCTTAGTGGTATTATGGTAGATTACTATGGTTCTAAAACACCATTGAGTCAAGTTTCTAACGTAAATTCTCCAGATGCTCAAACGTTAATGGTTCAGCCTTTTGAGAAATCGATTCTTAAAGATATTGAAAAAGCTATCGTTAACTCAAATGTGGGCTTAAACCCACAAAATAACGGGGAGTTGATTATTATTAACGTTCCGCCTTTAACTGAAGAAAGACGTAAAGGATTAGCGAAGCAAGCAAGGTCTGAAGGTGAGCATGCAAAGGTGAGCGTGAGAAACGCACGTCAAGAAGCAATGCATGAAATAAAAAAGTTAAAGGACAAAGGTCTTTCCGAAGACTTAACTCGCGGTGCAGAAGAAACTATTCAAACCCGTACGAATGGCCATGCGAAGAGTATTGAGACTTTAATATCAGATAAAGAAGTAGAAATAATGAAGGTGTAGCTTTCATAAAATGCAATTAGTAAAGGCTGTCAAATGACAGCCTTTTTTGTGTCTAATATTTTCTAATCAACTAAATCCGAAAAGGTATATTTGGGTCCGTAATTAATAAGTCATGCAACAACCATCAAAAATTTTAATAGTATACACCGGAGGAACCATTGGAATGGTGGAGGATGTAGATTCGAAATCTTTGCACCCGTTTGATTTTTCTGAAATTTCGAAAGAGATACCGGAGTTGAATAAACTCAACTGTGAAATTGAAACCATTGCCTTTGATATACCGATGGATTCATCGGATGTAGGTACGGGAGAATGGAACAGAATTGCCAATGCTATTGCAGATAACTACGCTAAATTTGATGGTTTTATTGTGCTGCATGGTACAGATACTATGGCGTATACTGCTTCGGCATTGAGTTTTATGTTAGAAGGTTTAAATAAACCAGTTATCTTAACAGGCTCTCAATTACCCATTGGTGTTTTACGAACAGATGGGAAAGAAAATTTGTTGACAGCAATTGAGATTGCAGGCGATAAAAACGAGGATGGAAGCCCAAGAGTGGCAGAAGTGGCCATCTATTTTGAGTACAAACTAATTAGAGGGAATCGATCACATAAAGTATCAACCACCCATTTCGATGCTTTTAACTCTCCTAATTTCACGGTTTTAGCGGAGGCGGGGGTGAGTATAGATTATAAAAATAATCATTTAAAATCTTTTGGAAATGGAGATTTAAAAGTGGTCGAATTGCAAGACCAAGGTATTTTTATGTTGTCTATTTTCCCTGGTATGTCGCCAAGTCAGGTGGAGTCCATTTTGTTAAATCCACAAAACTGGGCTATCCTACTAATTACGTATGGTGCGGGTAATGTACCTATGAGTCCTTGGTTTATCTCCGCTATTGAAAAGGCCATTTCACAAAAGAAGGTGATTGTAAATATCACTCAATGTGTGAAGGGTAAGGTGAATATGAGTATGTATAAAAATGGCAGAGTTTTATTAGATTTAGGGGTGGTATCTGGAAGTGATATTACTTCGGAGGCTGCGTTAGCTAAACTGATGTATTTGAAATCAAAAAAAATATCTACAGCAGAAACTAAAATCCAATTTGAATCTTCTTTACGAGGTGAAATGACTGAATAAACATGGCTAGGAAGAAATCGCAAAAAGAAAAAGTAATTGTAGATACTGAAAAAGTGGGGCTACAGGAAGAAGTTAAATTAACGCCAATGAATATCGGGTACTGGAAATGGGTGGTGCTTTTATTCGGCTTCCTTCTATACGTCAACACCGTAAAGTTTGATTATGCGCTAGATGACAAGATTGTTATCATGGCAAATCAATTAACTAAACAAGGATTTGAAGGAGCATTTAGTCACTTTTTTTACGACTCTATGGATGGCTTTTGGGCGGAGCAATATGGCTTGGA
>JBLFZF010000013.1:0-41757 GCA_047610145.1 Salibacteraceae bacterium
ATGCTAGTGGGTTAGATGGTCAGAAAACGCCATATTTACCTTCTAGAAAATCACCTACGGGTCCGATCGAAAAATATTCGGCTATTCCGCACATGACTAACATGCAGAATGGTGGGCAAGTATTAAATTCTTCGTATGGTGATTTTATTCCAGTAACCAGAATTGAAGGGATTGGAAATAATGGTCACTTCTTAATAATGGATGATGCAAGTATAGATGAAGCTATGTCTGGGGCACCGTTTAAGGTGAATTACCCAACGTATAGCGTAGGTAACATTGCAGGATTAACAAATACTCCAATTGAAGTGAAAGTTATTGACCCGTTGCAAATTAAAGGTGGGGAATACCAAATTTCATATAACGATGCAGATGGTGGCGATTTAGATAATGCGACTTGGCAATTAACAGGAGGTTCGTTAGGTAGTGATACCATCTTTTCTAAATCAGCTATTTCTGCTCAAATTGAAGAGTTAATTCCATCTTTAGGTATTTCAATTACCATTAAGGATGTGGACAACGCTTGGTATGATAAATTCAACAATGGTTTTATTGGCGGAAATATTGTATATGATGATTTCAATTCACAATGGTTAAGTGGGGTTTCTAATGCAGATGGTTTATCTCCGCAAAACTGGATTCGTTCTGGGGTGAATGCAGAAGAAAATCAAGAAGCATTAATGGATTATGACATGGGTTATGGTAACTCTCGTTCGGGTACTCCAATTGATGAAGATGAAGTTTATGAAGGGGTATTAGAAGGAACTTGGGCACCTGCTCGTTTAGGTTCTTGGAATCTTCATGGTCCGATGGCAACTAGAGGATCCACCAATAATAATAGTACGGAAGTTTTTAAACGTAGTAATTGGATAAAGATGATGGAGTCTAATCGCTCTCTAGATGATGCTCCATTAAATGCGGGATATCAATTGGCTTATTTAAATAGTGTGGATATTGTGTTCACTACTGATAAATCAAAATGGACACGTGTGGTGGTCTTAGAAACACAAGATGATGCTACTTTGGCTGATAGTAATGCGGCTAAATTAGATCCAAGAAAACATAAATCAGTAGATAAAGCAGGTTTAACTTCGGATGATGCAGGTTACAATGCAGCAGAAGGTGATTTAGTTTCTCCGCAAGGTATGGGTTGGTTTCCTGGATATGCTATCGACCTGGAGACAGGTGACAGATTGAACTTGGCTTTTGGGGAGGATTCATACTTAGTTTCTGAAAATGGTAACGATATGTTATGGAATCCAACAGATGTAATTACCGAAGGTTTAACGAGTAATAGAATCCGTTTTGGAGGAAAACACTATATCTATGTTTTCCGTAATAATGATGTAGAGGAAGGGCAACATACAAACCCTACACTGTATAATCAACCAGAAAATAGAATGCCTTCTTATGATATGGGAGAGTTCATGATTAATAAGTTAAATACAGGTATCGCACTAGATTTTTACAACGTGTATAGAGCTACCATGTGGGTAGGTTTACCAATGTTACAATTTAATCAAACACTTCTATCTAATAAAGCAGTGGTGCAATTACGTGTGAATAAAAAACATTCCAAATTTGCAGAAGGAGATAGATTAAGTATTGGTGATGAGCCGGTTGCTGGTGTGGAGTATCTAGTGGAACGTGGGCCTATAGCGTACAACGCTAAAGAGTACGTAAGAGGGGATAACTTCATTGGTTTAGGAGGTATTAACATGTTCCGTGGTAGTTCAACTGGTTCGGATGATAAGAATAATATTGTAGCTACTCAAAATGGAGGAAGACCTTTATATAGATTCTCTCTAGATGGTTTAGAAGCAAAAACAAACGTAACGAGTGTGGTTTCGGAAGCCCTAAACAACATTAGAGTGGTTCCCAATCCGTATTACGCTTATTCTGAATATGAAGCCGATAAGAATGATTTTCAAGTTCGTATTACGAATCTCCCTCAAAAATGTAAAGTGAGAATCTATACATTGAATGGGGTATTAGTTAGAGAGTTTGTGAAAGATGATGACTCTGTAACTTACTTATCTTGGGATTTGAAAAACCAAGAACGTATTCCTGTGGCTAGTGGAATGTATTTGGTTCATGTAGAAGTACCAGATGTAGGCGAAATTGTATTAAAGTGGTTTGGGGCAATGAGACCAGTTGATTTGGATTCATTTTAATATAAGATTTGATTTAAAGGATTTATAATAAAGTTATTATGATTAAAAGAAATAATACGGTAAAGTTATTTTCAGTTGCTTTGGCAATGCTTCTTGCAGCTCCAGTTGCAATGGCAGGGAATAAAGATAGAATTGGATCTAATGGTGGTGAGCAGTTAAAAATAAACCCATGGGCACGTAGTGGAAGTTTTGCAAATGCAAACTCGGCTAGTGTTGTGGGAATTGAAGCCGCTTTTTTAAATGTATCTGGCTTAGCAATGGTTAAAAAGATGGATTTAAATCTTTCTTACAATTCATGGTTAGGTGGTTCGGGTATAGGAATTAGTTCTTTTGGTTACGGCCAAAGAGTGGGGGAGTATGGTGTAGTAGGTGCTGGTTTTCAATCCATGAATTTTGGAGATATCAAGGGTACTACCACGGCTCTTCCAGATGGTTCAGGTACTTACAATGCTTCTTACAGTACCTTTTACTTGTCTTATGCAAGGGAGTTTTCTAATAGCATTTATGCAGGGGTGACTACCAAAGTAGTGAGTGAAGGTATTTCTAATGCAAGTGCATCTGCTATGGCATTTGATTTTGGTATTAGATATGTGACTGGAAAAAATAGAAATATTAATTTTGGTATTGCGCTTAAAAATATTGGAGGTCAAATGCAGTTTCAAGGAGATGGGTTATCTACTAAAACAACCTTAGATAATAAGGAGTTTACCGTTTCACAAAGAACTCAAGGGGTGGAATTACCTTCTGTTTTGAATATTGGTCTTACCTATGATATTTTGGTGAATGAATTAGATAATTCAGATTCTACAGGAATAAGAGCTACGCATAGAGTGTCTCCAGCCATTAACTTTATGTCAAATTCATTTGGTAAAGATCAAATTAGCTTTGGGTGTGAATATGCATATAAAGAATTTATTATGGCTAGAGTCGGTTATTTATACGAAGATAACGTGGGTGATGCTACCTTGTCTACTCTAGCATATACGGGTCCTACCGCAGGTGTTACTGTGGCAATGCCAATTAACAAAATGGGTGGAACTTTGGATATTGATTATGGGTATAGAGCGACACGTAATTTCTCTGGAACGCACAGTATTGGGTTAAGGTTAAACTTATAGTACATTCGTACTTTCGCTGAAAAGCGTAGAAATAAAAATGATATTTTAAGACAGTCCCGCTTTTTAAGCGGGACTGTCTTGTTATAATAAAATTGTACATATGTCTGATATATCATATTATACAGAGGAAGGTTTAGCTACGGCTAAAGCGGAATTGTTGAAAATGGAAAAGGTAGATAGGCCATTTATTACCGTTCAAATTGCAGATGCTAGAGATAAAGGTGATCTTTCTGAAAATGCAGAATACCATGCGGCTAAAGAGGCTCAAGGAATGCTAGAAGCTAAAATTTCGCTGTTAAAAAATGATTTGAGTAATGCTAGGATTTTAGATGATTCTAATTTGGATTTGTCTAAAGCACTTATTCTTTCTATTGTGAAAATTAAAAATGTGGCTAATGGTGCTATCATGACCTATACTTTGGTTGCTCCTCAAGAAACTAACTTAGCGGCAGGTAAAATATCCGTAAAATCACCTATTGGAAAAGGCCTTTTAGGAACCTCAGTCGGAGAAATTGCGGAAGTAAGTGTTCCTACTGGAATTATGAAGTTTGAAATTTTAGAAATTTCTAGATAGAATGGCTACTATTTTTACTAAAATAATGGATGGAGAAATACCCTGCTATAAAATTGCAGAAGATGAAAAATTCTTTGCTTTTTTGGATATTTCACCTTTAGCAAAAGGGCATACCCTTGTTGTTCCTAAAGTAGAAGTGGATTATATTTTTGAATTAGAGGATGATCTATTGTCCGATATGATGGTGTTTAGTAAACAGGTGTCGAAAGCTATTAAAAGGGTTATTTCTTGTAATCGTATTGGAGTTGCAGTGATCGGATTGGAGGTGCCACATGCACATATACATTTGGTTCCTATTTCAGGAATGGGGGATTTGAACTTCTCAAATCCTAAGCTGAAATTATCTTCTGATGAGTTTAAACGTATTGCCGAGGAAATTCAAAGTAGTTTTTAATTACTTGATTTTATCTGGATTGTTTTTAACAAAAGAATCCCAACCTGAATAGCTTTTACCTGCCTTAACGGTGTTTCCTTGAAAGTAATGACATAATGCTGCGGCTAGCCCATCGGTGGCATCTAGATGCTTTGGTATATCTTCTTTCTTTAGTTTAAGTATGCTAACTAACATTGCAGCTACTTGTTCTTTAGATGCTGTTCCAGTACCTGTAATGGATTGTTTTATTTTTCTTGGAGCATATTCAAAAATGGGTAAATCACGATACACAGCCGCTGCCATTGCAACACCTTGTGCGCGACCTAATTTCAACATGGATTGAACGTTTTTCCCAAAAAATGGCGCTTCTAAAGCCACTTCATCTGGATGAAATTCATCGATTAAACCTAAGGTTCGTTCAAATATGCGTCTTAGCTTTGCACCATGACTGGGTAGCTTACTTAAATGAATTACTCCCATGGCAACCATTTCTGGTTTTTTGCCAATTATTTTCACAATGCCGTACCCCATTATGGTTGTTCCGGGATCTATACCTAAAACTATTTTTTCTAAAGCCAAATTGAATAAATTTGTGATTATATAGTAGATGAAAAGTACAAAGAAAAACAAACTATTCCGATATTTAGGTATGTTCCTTAAGGTGCTAATGCTAGTACTTACTTTTTGGTTCATTTATGATAGAATTTTTTCTACAAAAAACCTTGCGGAAATCACTTCTTACTTTGAATCTCACCTAGTTTATGGCCCTAACTTATGGTTACTTGTATTGGCTATATCGTTAATGCTGGCCAATTGGGGGCTTGAAACTCTAAAATGGCGATATCTTATCTTGAAAATTGAAAGGATCTCGTTTTTTACCGCGTTTAAGGCTGTCCTTTCAGGAGTTACGGTAAGTGTATTTACGCCCAACCGTATTGGCGAGTATGCGGGTCGAGTGGTTTATATTAATAAGGGAGATAGAATTAAAGCAGCATTGATAACTGTTATTAGCAGTTTATCTCAGCTACTGATAACTCTTTTGGTGGGTGCCTTTTGTTTGTTATTCTATTTTGAATCGTATCAATCTGAAGTTATTGGCAGTCTGTCAATATATATAGGTATTCAATTGTATGTCGTATTCTTTGTTTTGGTGATACTGACTTTTATTAATACCTCTTTCTTGAGTATTTTATTATCACGAATAAAGTTTTTAGCGGGAAGATTTCAAAAATACATTGAGGTATTTGGGTACTATTCTCAAGGTGATTTATTGAAAATTCTTGGAATTAGCTTTCTAAGGTTTTTGGTTTTTTCTACTCAGTATTATTTGCTACTTGTATTCTTTGATGTAGACCTAGAGTTTACGGAAGCCTTGGTTTTAATTCCTGTATATTTTATTACGCTTACCGCCATTCCAACCATAACATTAGCAGAGCTGGGGGTTAGAGAAGTAGTTGCCATTAGTGTGTTTTCCGTAGCGGCTACTAACGAGATTGGAATGGTGTCCACTTCATTTGCTATTTGGTTAATTAACCTAGCAGTCCCCGCTATTTTGGGTATCTTCTTTGTTTTACGTGCACGGTTATTTAAAGATTCTTAATGGTTCTGTTTGCTACTATTACGGTTGTTGTTCTGCTTTGGTATTCCATTATCATATTGCGTTTTCTTAGTGGAATTGAAAAAAATAAAAACGTAATTATTGAGAAAATTCAATCTCCGAGTATTACGGTTGTTGTGGCTCTTAAAAATGAAGCTGCAAATGTGCATAGTTTGATTTCTAATTTAGGCTTGATCGATTATCCGAAAGATAAATTGGAATTTATTTTAGTAGATGATAACTCAATAGACTCTACATTATCTGAATTAACTAAATATAGCTTGAATAATACTCAGGTATTTTCTAATTCTGGAAATGGAAAAAAGAAAGCCATTGAAATGGGCGTTGAGTATGCTAAAGGTGATTGGATTGCCGTAACCGATGCAGATTGTGAATTACCCAATAGCTGGCTTAGCTCCATGGTGGGGTATATTTCAAATGAAACAAAAATGGTTCTTGGACCTGTGTTTGTTTCTCATGGTAACGGGTTTTTAACCGACATTCAAACTATTGAGTTTTTAGCCCTTCAAGGGGCAACATCGGGCTCTGCGGGTAGGAACACACCTATTTCGGCAAATGGGGCAAATATGTTTTTTGAAAAGAAAGCATTTCAGACTGTAAATCCATATGAGAATAATTACCATCTTAAAACAGGCGATGACCAATTTTTAATGATGGCTATCAAAAACAAATATCAAAACGCCATTGTATACGCACAGGATAAAAATGCTATTGTAATTACACAACCCGTAAATAGTTGGAATAAATACATTGCCCAAAGAGTGCGTTGGGCATCTAAGGGAAGTGCGTATTCGGATACAAGCATCAAGCTAAAAGGTGCGGTCATTTTCATGACTTCGTTATTGGTAGCAAGTAGTTTGATATATGGGATTACAATTGGTAATTATTATTTAGCCTTTGGATTCATTCTAGTAAAAATGCTAGTTGATCTAGTTTTAATAGTACCAATGAAACGTTTTTCAGGACGGTCATTTAGTCTTCTCAGTCTAATTGGTTCAGCAATTCTCTATCCTTTTGTAGTTGTTGTATCTGTGGGTCTAGGTCAGTTAAAAAACGGGAACAAGAACAGTTGATTTCAGCTGTGTTTTATAGTATTATTATAAGTGTGTTTCTTTTTTTTTGAATTTTGTTGTAACTGAGATTTTTATGAGTAAATTTGAAACTGAATTTTAGGCCTTATTATTCAATACTTTTTTAACACTTAAACTTTTCAAAATGAAAAAGAATACTTTTTTAACCAAACACCAAACACCAAACAAATAAGTTTAGTTACGACTTTAACTTTTATTAGCCTATTGATTTCCTCAATATCTTTCGGGCAGATTGACCAAGAACCAGGAGGCGGACTATCTGACCCTAATCCTGCTGCATGTACAAATCTAATGCCATGGACAAACTTTTTTCCAAACGGAATACCACAAAACCAGGATTGGATAACCCTATGTCCAGAGTTTACTAGAGTTAACCTAGGCGCAGGAACTGGGGCGAAACTTACCGTAGGTAAAGGGTATTTGACAGGAGACCAAATTGATGAACTTAAGCTTTTGTGGACTGATAATTATCAATTCTTTAAATCCGTTGAATTACAAAATAATACCGTTTTGAAATGGGCAAATCCTGGTTTCTTAGGGTTTGATGGAGAGAATAATCCAATCTTTGGTTGGTCTCATGGTATTGTTCAAGATGAAGAATATGGGTTGCGTTTTTTAAGGTCACAACAAGATGATAATTCAGAGGTTGGATATTCCTCGTTAGGTATTCAAAACTCTGGAGATGTGGAAGTAATGGGTGCGAATTTTATGTTAGGTGGCGGTAAAACTGCTGCTCATAAGCGATGGAGCTTTCAGACTCAACATTGGGATCAAAATTCAAACGATTTGTTTATTCATCCGGAATTAGGTATAAACTCTAACACCTGGGACGGCAGTAATTTCTTTGTTTTAGGAGCTAATGGTGATTTTCATGTAAAAGGCGGAGATGCTTATATATGTGGAACAGTTAAAGCTACTGAGGTAATTGTGGAAACGGGATGGTGTGATTATGTTTTTGAAGCTGACTATCAATTAATGAGTCTTGGAGAATTAAGAGAATTCATTAAATTAAATAAGCACCTTCCTAAAGTTCCAAAGGCTGAAGTTGTAGAGTCCGAAGGAATGAAAGTTGGAGAAATGAATATGATTATGATGGAAAAAATTGAAGAGATGTATTTGTATATACTCCAATTAGAATCCAGAATTAATGAATTGGAAGACTAAAATTGAGAAATATCAAAGTAATAATAATGAAGAATAAATTTGTATTATTTGTGGTAGCAATTTTGATTTCATCAATATTAAAATCATGCAAGGACGATGAGAAATCGAAGACATGTATTGATGTTAAAATTGAAAAGAATAATTGTCTGAGGTCTGTATACTCTTATTTATATAATGGTTCTGTTGTTTATCTTTTCGAAAACAATGGCTGCCCAGGTAACACTAATGATCTGTACAGTAGTAATTGTCAATTCATTTGTAGTCCATCTGGAGGTCTAAGTGGACAAGGTGATGGTAGATGTGTAGACTTTGATACTATTGCAATAGATAGAAAATTATTCTGGACTAAATAAGAAAAAAATGAAGAATGTATTAATGTTAACCCTTTTCTTTATTGTAGCTCGAACTGCAATAGGACAAGGAACCACAATACCTTTTACTCCTGATTTTGAGATGTTGGTGGAAAACGGAAGTACTCCTGATTGGCTAAGAGTTCAAGAGGATTATAATTTTTCGAAGGAGGATTTTTTATCAGAGAATAAAGAAACTTTGGGTTTTGATTTAAATTATGAATTTGAACTATTGAATTCTAAAGAAGATAAACTTGGCGATTTTCATCACAAATACCAATTACTTTTTAAAGGTATTATTGTTGATGGGAGCGAGTTTTTATTGCATGAAAGGCAAGGTAGAATTTTCGCAATGAATGGGAAATTGCCGAGGAATCTTGATTTATCAGTTAGTTTAAGTGTTGACACGGAAGTAGCTTTAGATGGTTTACTTAATCAAATTAAAGCTGACAAATATGGATGGGAGGAGTACTTGCCAGGTAAGGATCAATTTGAGTCAGAGTATCCAAAAGCAGATGTTGTAATAACCAGAAAGGATAATCAAAATAGTTTTGCGAATGAGAATATGGTGTTAGCTTACCGGTTCTTAATAGTTACTATAAAACCTGAGTATTCCAAAAAGTTCTATTATATTGATGTGGACAATGGAAAAATCATTAAGTCCGAAACATTAATAATGAATGATGGTGCCTGTAATTGCTGTAATGGCACCACTACAACTTTATATCATGGCCCACAGGATATTCGCACTCATCAAGATCTAATTCAATTCCAATTACTTGATAATTGTAGAGGGGGTGGGATTGAGACTCTTTCGGAAAATGCTTATGTAAAAGATCCTAATAATAACTTTGTAAACAACCATAAAGAAATTGCCGCAGCCAGTGCACACTGGGCCGCAGAGGTCTCGTATGATTATTTCTTGAGTAAATTTGGTTTAAATAGTTTTGATGGAAATGGAGCGAAAATAGATGTGAATACTTCTTCTGGTACAGACCAAGCCAGTTGGAATGGAAGCCAGCTTTCTTTTGGAAAATCAGGGAGCCTATAAAACATTAATAACCCAAATGGGGCAAGGAACTAAAAATAAGGATGAAATAAAGGACGAATTCAATTTATTCCCTATACCAACATCAGCTTTTTTAACCTTAAGTTTCCATTTATCGAAGCCGCAAACCATTTCGATTAAGTTAATAGATTTAAAGGGGGTAAATGTGAAGATAGGCTTGAATGATGTTGAATATCATGGAAGAGAAGGGATAAATGAACATAGTATGGATGTTTCTGATATCCCAAACGGGGTATATTTTATTCTGTTAACCACGGATGAATATGTAGTGAAAAAGCGAATAATTAAATTAGAATAACATGAGAAATTGGATTGTAATAGTGGTTTTGAGTATTATGCTAACAGGGTTGAGTTCCTGTTGCAAAAGATCAGTGCTATTAGTTAAAGAAATGAGTATTAACTATAAGAACATTAATGACCCTGTAATAGTGTATCACATAAGGTTCAAAGAAGATGGTTTTAATGTAGTTATTGATACTTCTGAGTTTGAACTAAGAACGGATAATAATCATACTATCTTCATTGATTTTGGAACAAAAGGGAATCATATATTGTTAATGGCGGATAGTTCCCAAACCGATACTATTTCAAATTTCAGTTTTAATATGGATAAGTGTGATGAAATTGAAAACTTTGGATATTACCATAATAGCATTTACAAAACGGATATTAGGCTAGAAATAGAGTAGTTTTTGAAAAAAGCAATCAAATACCTAAAAAAAGCAGCCCTAATCCTAGGGTTGCTTTTTACTTTTTCACTACTTCAAGCGCAACAACTTGTAGTAAAAAACACCTACCCATATAATAGTCCAGACTATTTAGTAAAATACATTTTTTTATCAGGTTCTTTACCCGTTCGTAATATCAGGTATGTTGGGGCAGACGATAGATTAAATAATCCGTATCAATTAGGTTATTTTTCCGCTCCAAATACGGGGCTAGGAATAGATGAAGGTTTAATACTAACTAATTCACCTATTCAGTTTGCTGTTTCTAATGGCGATCCTAGTTCTATTCACACGGGTATTGGAGGTTGGACAACGAGTGCAGACCAGGATGTAAAAACCATTGTGGGGTCTAACCAAACTTGTGATGTGGCGTATTTGCACTTTGATTTTTTAGCTGTAACAGATAGTGTAGAGTTTCAATATGTTTTTGGCTCAACGGAGTACCCAGGCAGTGTATGTTCTTCAGCGAATGATGCTTTCGGTTTTTTTATTACAGGTTTGGGAATAAATGGGCCATTCTTGGCTAATGGTCAAAATATGGCTTTGGTACCAGGGACTAATATGAATGTGAGTATTAATACTGTTAACAATGGTATGCCATTTCCTCATCCAGCTAGCGGGTGCCCTCCAGGAGGTTTAAATAATGCCCAATATTATGTGGGTAACAGTCCTGCAACTTATGTGGATTATCCCGGTTACACCACGGTATTAACTGCTAAAGCAAATGTAATCTGCGGTGAATGGTATCATTTGAAACTTGCAATAGCTGATGGAGTTAATTGTGGTAATTCTTCCGGAGTATTTCTTAAAGCAGGTAGTTTTTTGCCTTGGGCTTTTGACTATAGTTTAAGCCAGTTTAATCCTAATAAAAAGTACATAGAAGGATGTGAAACTCGTAGAATTTATTTTAAAAGAACTAAAACAGATACAGCTGCGGTATTAAACTACGCTATATCTGGTAATGCTATAAATGGTGTTGATTATGCGTATTTGAATGGGCAAGTAAACTTTGCGATTGGTAAAGATACGGCCTCCGTATTATTCAGACCATTCGCAGATGGAATTACGGAAGGAGTAGATACGGCTATCTTTTCTGTAGTAAATGTAAGTACTTGTGGTGATAGCATTACTTCAGATATGAAACTATTAATAAAAGATGAATTTGCTATTGCGGTAACGGTAAGCTCAGATAGCATAAATTGCCCGGGTGATACCGCGCATTTAACAGCTACTGGAGCAGGAAATAGAGCGTTCACCTATCTATGGGATAATGGCACAACTGCTCAAACAGGCACTTATACGCCTTTGTTTAGTGACACGTACACCGTAACTTTAACGGATACCAGAGGTTGTAAAGGCCTAGGGCATGGGTATGTAGGCGTAAGACGATTTTATACAAATGCGGGTACAGATACTTTAGTTTGCATTGGTGATACTGTAACTATTGGTGGTAATCCTTCAGGACCACCAAACGCTATGTATTTATGGCAATATGATACTGCCTTGATTGGAAATTATACAGGATCGCAGCAATTAGCAGTAATTAACGGTTCCTATACATTTTACGTTGCCATTACTGATAGTACAAATTGTACGATTACAGATTCCGTTTTTGTAGATATATTACCGCTACCTACTATACAACCTAACGGTGATACGCTTTGGCTTTGTCCGGGTGCATCCATTCAATTAGTAGCAAGTGGTGCGCAAGTTTACTCTTGGTCTCCTGGTATTTGGCTTAGTGACAGTACAATTTCAAATCCTTTGGCTAATCCGCCTAATACGATCACCTATTTTATTAATGGAATTGATTCTAATACATGTGAAAACACAAGTCAAGTTACCGTTTTAGTAAATGGAACGGTACCAACTAATGCGGGTATTGACACTGCAATTTGTTATGGTGATAGTGTGATAATTGGAGGCTTGCCAACAAGCCCGCTAGGGTCTAGTTATCAATGGTTAAACTGGGCTATTAATAATCCAACGGTTAGTAATCCTAATGTTAGCCCTCCAACTGATACCACTTATTGGGTGGTGTCGCAAAATGATACTTGTTTTGGAATAGATTCTGTTTTTGTTAAAGTTTTACCATTGCCACTAGTACAAACTTCATCCGATACAGGAATTTGTAATGGTGATACATTTAATATATCAGTAACAGGAGCATTAACATATCAATGGCTTGGAGATACGAACTCCATTCAGAATCCGTATCAAAACAGTACAAAAGCTTACCCTTCCGTTTCTGGAATATACACGGTAATTGGAACAGATAGCAATGGATGTTCTAATTCTGATTCGCTCATTTATACCGTGTTTAGTATTCCAATAATAGACGCAGGTATTGATACAACAGTTTGTGAAAATACACCGTATTTATTTGCCAGTTCACCAAATACCGTAGGGTATGATTATGTTTGGACTCCTTCATTTCAGCTAAGTGACTCTAGTGTTTCTCAACCTGTTTTCATGGGGTTAAAAGATGTCACCTATGTTTTAAATATAACAGATACCAATAATTGTAAGAATCAAGATACCGTAATAATCAATGTTTTTAGATTATTGCCTGTTTCAGATACAAGTATTTGTTTAAACGATACACTTACAATAATGTATAAAGTAGAGAATGGAGTCGCTGATTATTATACCTTATTTAATACGGATACGTTTTCAGTCTCACCGCAACCAACGTTTTATTTTGATTCGTTGCAAACTTCAAAGTTTCATGTACTCGCAATTTCACAGAATGGGTGCGAAAGTACGCAAGGATTTCAAATTAGCAGTTTGCCATTACCTATAGATACATTTAGCTTTGATGCCGAGATTTATTGTGAAGGAATGCAAGTGGTTTTGAGCTATACTGATTCCGTTCCTTTTAGTTTATTGTGGGATATTGATGGTAATAGTTATTCTGATAACCCACTGAATATTTGGGTGAATGAAACACAGTTAACGGGTTCTTTAATAGTAGAAAACACATATAACTGTAAGGCAATAATACCGCTATTTGGAAGTGTAAATAATTCAGGTCTGGTATTTGCTTCCTCTCTCCCCAATATTTTCACTCCCAATAACGATGGCGTGAATGATTATTTTGAAATCAATTTACCAGTAGGCTTGTTTGGCTGTAGTAGTCTAAAAGTATTTAACCGGTGGGGCGTAATTGTTTATGATTCTCAGGAATATGCAATTTCATGGAATGGTAAGTTGCCTTCTGGACAGGATGCCCAAACTGGAGTGTATTTTTATGTTTTGGAGGTGAATGGTATTGTGTCTAAAGGTAATGTACAGTTATTAAGATAGCTAAAATATCCAAAGTACAAACAAGAAAATAGGTAATCCAATAGCAAAAAGGAACAAGGTATAGGGTAGGATTTGCTTGGCTTTCAATCCCGTAATACCCAATAGAGGTAGCGCCCAAAATGGTTGAAGCATATTGGTCAATTGATCGCCATACGCAAAGGCTAAAATGTTTTTAGCCAAAGGGGCTCCAATTTCTTGAGCCGATTGAACGAGTAGTGGTCCTTGAATTGCCCATTGACCACCACCACTTGGAACTAATATATTAACAATTCCAGCACTGCAAAAGGTGAAAAATGTAAACGATGAAGGCGTTGCTGTGGAAGCAATAAATTCTGAAAACTGTGTAATTAATTGAGAATCTTTCATGATTCCCATTATTCCAAAGTAAAGAGGGAATTGAATTAAAATTCCAGCAGCTCCAGCAATGGCAGAGTCTACTGCTTTTAGGAAATGATAAAAGTTTCTATGAAATAAGATTCCAAGACCTAATAAGAAAAGGTTAATATTATTGGGTGTGAAATAGGTTCCGAATCCAGTAACCCAAAACATCTTGTAAATAGCATAAACTAAAATTACAGAGCCAATAGAAACTCCAATAACGTAACTGTGATCTAACCGCTCAGCTCCTTCAATTAACGTTACTTGATGTTCCTTAAAATTGGATTTAATTTCTATTTCTGAAGGCTTTACCTTTTTACCCATCCAATACATGGCCATTGGGGCAATGGTTAATAGTAATAGGGAAGTAGTAATATTTAAAGGTGAAAAAACAGTAAGGTTATAAGGAATGAATTCGGGCAGGGAAGAAGCCAATGATCCAGGAGATAAAAGTGTAGCCAAATGACCCGGTTCAGCCACTTTGGTTAGCGAGGATCCGGAAAATCCACCGTGCCATACCATTAAGGCGGTATATCCTGCAGCTGCAATAAGCGGGTAGTTAATCTTCCAATTTTGTCTGAGGGCTTCTTCAGCTACTTTCCGAGCCATAATAGCACCAAAAATTAGACCTAAGCCCCAATTAAAGAACCCAACTAACATGGTAAAGAAGGTTACCCATGCGGCTGCCTTTGCAGATGTGTCTAGGTGTTTTACGACCTTAATAATAAATTGATTTACGGGTTTGCTAATGGCTAAAACGTGACCAAGAACTAGCATCAGCATCATTTGCATAGCAAAAACGAGAAGGTTTTTATTCCAAAGGCCGTTTTCCCAATAGGTAAGAATAGTATAGGGTTTAAACTCGCCTTCTTTTCCTACTCCAAAAAGTAAGGCCAAAATAAATGCAAAAAAAGAAAGCACTATTGCAATCGTAAATGGCGAAGGCAATAGTGCTTTATATATGTTAACGAACTTTGTTGTAAAGCTCATGATTCATTCTTTATTTAGAATGGAAGATCATCGTCATCGTTGCTTGCTGCAATTGGAGGAGGAGTGGGTAACGGAGCGCTTTCAGCTGGTGCACCTGCTGCTGCAGCTTCCATTTTCCATGCTTGTAAGTTTACGTAGTATTTTCCGTTGAACTCATTTCCACGAATGTTGAAGTGAACATTCACTTCTTGGTTGGGTTGGAAAGTATCTAATGTAGTTGTTTTTTCTTTAAAGAATTCTAGCTTAATATCTTGTGGATATTGTTCTGCTGTTGTAATAACAAATTCTCTTTTTGAAAACCCACTGTCAAAAGTTTGAGTGTCCATGATTACCTTGATTCTCCCTTGTAATTGTAAATCCATTTTGTATTAGTCGTTAAAAGCTAGAAGAGTCTTCCAAGCCATTTCTATTTGATTATTATTAATTTGTTCTTTCGCTATTTTATGCAATTCCGTTTCTAAGGTGACGGCATCATCCTCATGGGTAACAAAAATGTCACTCAATTCAAACAACTTGTGATCGTTCACCTCTAATTCAGCAGGAAGGCTCTCTACATTACCTAAACGACCTAAATCATTTCCTGTAAGGATACTTGAATTTCGAATGTCCGCTGGAATTTTATCTACTCCAATTCCTAGAGTGCTTAAGGGTTTGGCAATTTCAAACAAAGCTTCCCCATGTGCTCGGCAATACCAATTCCCACCCATTCGAGCTACTAAATCAATTTTAGTTTGGTCAATACTTCCATTCTTATCTAAAACTTCTCTATTCACATGAAAACGAATAACCTCACAGATAATCATGTTTCCTGCACCGCCTCCAGTTCCAAACTCTTTGATCTCCAAAATTTTACACTCCATAGATACCGGAGATTCTAAAACTCGGCTCGGCTGCACTAAATCGCTTTTCACTTCGGTTAGCCCAGACTTAATAAACTCATTTATACCATCCGGATACTCCGTACTCGATAACGACATTTGCTCCACAATGGCGTGATTAACTACGTTGATTACCACTTCGCCACTAACTTTAGCGTTTTCTAAGGTGTGCTTTGTTGTATTATCTCTCACTCTTCTAGAGGGTGAAAAAGCCACAATAGGTGGATTCGCGCTGAAAACACCAAATTGAGAAAACGGACTTAGATTAGAATTCCCATCCTCGTCTACCGTACTAACAAAAGCAATAGGTCTCGGCCCTATTGCACCTAGCAGGGTGCCAAACACCTTTGGAATGCTTTCGCTTTTTGGATCTACTGTAATGAAGTTTGCCATAAAGTACAAAGGTAAAATGAGCATCCATACATTCAAATATTACACTGTTTTTTTATATCCGTAACGGATGTATTTATCAACAAAAAATAAAATTCATTTTTTGCTTTTTCGCTTGCATAAACGAAAAGATAACTATCTTTGCCGCCTGATTGCGGATGTGGTGGAATTGGTAGACACGCTAGACTTAGGATCTAGTGCCGCAAGGTGTGAAAGTTCGAGTCTTTTCATCCGCACAAAAAAAAGAGTTGTAGAAATACAACTCTTTTTTTATGCCGTAAAGTGTCACTATTTGGTTTAGTTGTAATTATTTCTCTTAGTGAACTCGTATCTTTGCGATCTTCTGTAGGACAGATGAACAATTATGAAAAGAAGATTTAGAATTTACGGGTTTGGGTTATTGCTAGGATGTATTATGGCTTGGGCCTTGTTTTTAAGAGGTCGAAACACAAAAAATTACACCTCATGGACTCCCAATAATAGAATATTAGAAGAAATTCGGTTGGACTCTACTTTAATTCCTTCTCCGGTTTTTTGGTGTGAATTGAACTGTTTAGGCTTTTCTAGTATTGAATACGAGGAACTATTAAATGACGGTAATGTTTTGTTTGACGAAAGTCAAGTTAAAAAATGGCCGAGATCTTATATCGTGGAGTTTCAAACGGAGGAGAAAGGAACATTAACCGTTTCTTATTCTAAAACGGAGTCTAGACATTATTCTGTTTTATCGGTAGCGAAAGTAGGCGAAACCATTAAATGTGATTGCTAATGAGAATTCAAGCTGATTCGTATGAGGTAATTACCAAGGATGCAATGGCTGAAATGGTGACGTTTATTAATACACATTACCCAAATTCAAAAAGATATATTATTGCGGATCATAATACGCTTCAACACTGTTTGCCAATTATTGACTCTTATTTAGGGCAGTTAAAGGTGGAGCAACAAGTGTTTAATATTGAGCCAGGAGAAGGTAGTAAATCAATGGATTTAGCCTATCAACTTTGGGAGAATTTCACCGATTTAGGCCTTTCTAGAGGAGACGTGATTCTTAATATTGGAGGTGGAGTAGTGAGTGACTTAGGTGGTTTTGTTGCGGCTACCTATAAACGAGGAGTAGACGTAATCAATGTGCCAACCACTTTATTAGCCATGGCTGATGCCGCTGTTGGAGGGAAAGTAGGGGTGAACTTTAATCAACTAAAAAATCACCTGGGCTATTTCTCTAACCCAAAAGCAGTTTTTATTCATCCAGATTTTTTACATACGTTACCCGATAGAGAGTTTGTTTCTGGGTATGCAGAAATGATCAAGCATGCCCTAATTTCTGACAAAAAGGCATGGACTGAAATGGTCAAACAAGGAGCTCCTTCCATTGATTTTGCAACAAAAATATTACCCGCTTCGATAGCTATTAAAAATGAATTTGTAAAAGTAGATCCGTTAGATAAGGGGAAAAGACGCGTATTGAATTTCGGACATACCATGGGTCATGCTATAGAAACCTTGTTTATGGACTCGGATACGGAAGTCTTACATGGAGAAGCGGTAGCCGCTGGAATGATTTGTGCGGCCTATATATCATACAAACAATGCGGGTTAAGTAAAAATTCTGTTATGGAGATTTCTAACCTGTTACAGACCATTTTTGATTTAGAGTTTGTTTCTTGGTTGATGGCAGAAAATTTAGCTCTTCCGTTAAAACACGATAAGAAAAATGAGGGCGAGTCACTGAGATTTGTTTTATTAACAGAGCCTGGAGCCGCAGTTTATGATCAAGAAGTATCGATGGAATTAGCGCTACGTTCATTCGAGTTTGTGCAGTCCGTAATTAATGGAGAAATGGAATTTTAATCATGAAGATTAGCGCGCCCAAACAATTAATTGATTACCCTATTGAAGTACCTACCTCTAAAAGTATTTCAAATAGATTATTAATGATGCAAGCAATGTCTGGTTTGGGAGAAATTAAGGATTTGTCTAATGCGCAAGATACGCAAACCCTAAACGCTTTGCTTACAAATATGCCTGCTGTGATGGATGTAGGACATGCAGGAACGGCATTTCGGTTTCTAACAGCATTCTTGACCATTCAAAAAGGAACGTACCTTCTCACAGGGTCTGATAGAATGAAGCAACGACCCATTCAAGTTTTAGTAGATGCATTAAGGCAATTAGGGGCGGATATTACATATTTAGAAAATGAGGGATTTCCTCCTTTGAAAATTAAAGGAGGTACTATTTTAAAAGGAACGATTAAAGTGAATGCCAGAATTAGTAGCCAATTTATTTCCGCTTTAATGATGATTGGTCCCTATGTAGATAACGGACTTGAAATTCAGTTGGCTAATGAGCCGGTTTCGAAACCTTACATTGAAATGACTGCGCAATTAATGAGAGGATGTGGGGTAGAAGTGATGTATACAAATAAGGGTATTTCTATTCCAAGTGGCGCCTACAGTTTTTCGACTTATACTATTGAAAAAGATTGGTCTAGCATTGGTTTTTGGTGTGAATTGGTTGTGATAAGTAAAATGTCTCATTTATTGATCCATAAGGTGACTACTGACTCTATTCAAGGGGATAGAGAAGTTTTGACGTTGTTTAAACCATTGGGCTTGGCGAGCCATTTTGATTATAAGGGTTTGCATTTGAGATTTGATGAAAGTGTAATATCAAAGACAAAAAAGAGCATCGACTTTACAAATTCACCAGATTTAGTTCAACCTTTTGTGGCTACCCTTGCGGGTATTTCTCAATCTCAAACTATTACAGGAATAATCACCCTTAAAGGAAAAGAAACAGATAGATGTATGGCTTTAAAAAAGGAGCTCCTTCAGTTTGGGAGTCACCTTGCATACACAGAAAATAAGATGAAAGTGAAGGCGGAGAAATTCACTAACCCCCAAGAAATAGTGAAAACCTATCAAGATCATAGGATGGCAATGGCTTTTGCTCCATTAGCTTTTAAGTGCGGTGAATTAAATATTCAAAATCCAGAGGTGGTTAATAAATCATATCCTCAATACTGGAGCCAGCTTCAAAAGCTCGGTTTTCAATGTACTACGTAACGCCTTTCAGAAATAATATTTATAATTTCTTTAGAATAACACTACCTTGCGTTGGTGAAGTTTGAGTTGCAAAAAAGAGGGTGTTTTATTCTAGTCTATCTGAGTATGCTCGGATTTGGAATAACGAGTTTTAACTCTTGTAACTTTACTAATTCATCCCCAATCCAATTAAATGTCATAGATATTCCTGCTGGGTTTCCTGAAATAGAATTTCCTGAGGGAAATGAGTATTCTAAAGCCCGTTGGGAGCTGGGTAAAAAACTATTTAATGACCCCGTACTATCTAGAGATTCGTCTATTAGTTGTGCCAGTTGTCATCATTCTGAAATTGCTTTTGGAGATGCTACACCAACCACTTCGGGGGTGTACAATAGAGCTGGACAAAGAAATGTTCCGACTTTGGCTAATGTGGCGTACTCTCCTTATTTTATGGTGGAAGGAAGTGTCTCTTCTTTAGAGCTGCAAGTGTTGGTTCCAATTCAAGAGCATAATGAGTTTGATCATACTATTTTAGACATAGGAAGGAAACTAAGAAGCGATTCTGCCTATGTGAACATGGCTTTAATGGCGTACGGTAGAGAAATAGACCCTTTTGTTATTACGCGAGCTATTGCCAATTTTGAGCGATCCATGATTAGTGGAACGAGTGCGTATGATTCTTTTCGAAATGGGGACCTTTCAGCAATCTCAGAAAAGGCAAAGAGGGGTATGGATTTGTTCTATTCAGAGAAAGTAAATTGTAAAGCGTGCCATTCGGGGGTGTTGTTTACTAATTATAGTTTTGAAAATAACGGCCTTTCTAGCCTCTATGCTGATTCGGGTAGAATAAGGTTAACTATGAAAGAAACAGATCGAGATAAGTTTAAGGTTCCTACCCTAAGAAATATTGCGGTAACGGGTCCGTATATGCATGATGGCAGCTTTTCAACTCTGATAGAAATTATCGAACATTATAACTCTGGTGGGAAAAATCACCTAAATAAAAGCGATTTTATGATCTCCTTGAATTTAACTAACTCTGAGAAAGAAGAGTTAGTAGCGTTTTTAGAAAGTCTAACCGATTATTCTTTTATAAATGATCCAAAGTGGAATTAACGTATCGGCTTTATGATGCCTTTTGCCAGGAAAGTAACCCAGCTTCTAGGACTAAATCGTAATATAAAGACCACCATGACATTCATGAATCCAGATATTTTTAGGGGCTTTCTGCGCATCATGGCATAAAATCCGTCTGTAGCAACGTTTCTAGGGGTGGATACTTTTTGTTTCGAAAATAAACCAGAGTTATCCATTCCTTCAGCAGCAGACACAAATCCGGTTTGAGTGGGTCCGGGGCACAACGTAGTTAGGCTAACTCCAGTGCCTTCTAATTCGCTATTTACGGATTCACCAAAAGATAATACAAATGCCTTTGAGGCAAAATAGATAGACATATAGGGGCCTGGCATAAAAGCAGCGGTAGAAGCTATGTTTAGAATTTTTCCTGCGCCATTGGAAATCATTTTTTTTGCATAAGCGTGCGTGAGAATAACCAGAGCATTAATATTTAAATCAATCATTCTTTGATTGTCTGTTAGCGAGGTCTCCGTTAGTTTACCAAAAACTCCCATTCCAGCATTATTTATCAAATGATCTACACGTATATTTTCCTTCTCGGTAAACTCAAGAAGAGCAGTGATGTTTTGGGAGCGAGTTAAATCGGTTGCAAACACCCAAACAGAAATATCATATTTGTTTTCTAGGTCATTTTTGATGCGGTGCAGTTTCTTTTCATTTCTGGCAACTAAGAGCAAATCGTATTTGTTTTCTGCATGAATCTGTGCTATTTCTAATCCAATTCCTCCAGATGCTCCTGTGATTAAAGCCGTAAGTTTAGCCATGGTAATTTAGTCTGTATGAAGGGGATATCGGAGGTCTTGATAAATCCATTTTCATTTAAATTTTATATCGTATTTGAACTCTTACCTCCGTCTTATGCGGGGCTTCAATAATTTCAGTACCCGACCCAAATGAGTTTTGATGGCTTAAAAATGTTCTCGATATTTTTGCCCAAAACTCAATCTTCCTGTTCGGTTTATAGTGGTATACTAAAAATGCACGGGCACCTCTATTATAAAATGCCGGAACACTAAAATAATATAAAACATCATTCTCATACGCGTAAATTCTAGCGTTATAATCGCCTATGTCAAATAAGGCAAGTCGTCCTGTAAGAGTGGATTTAAAGTCCATAAATTTATATTGGAAATCTTGATAAAGCACAAAACCTTTGCCATTAGGAGCCCCCGGATAATTAGATCGACTTACCTCTACTCGGCTATTTATTTTAAACTGACTAGAGGCACTATAGGTCAGGTGGAAACGAAGATAGCTTCGGTCTACTTCCTGCAGACTACTGATAGGTTCGCTTAGGTTACTATTGTTGGTTTGTGTCTCTTTTCGATAACGTGTATACACACTTAATGATCTACTAATTTGCCATTGTAAGCGCATCATGTAATCTAATCCACTTAATGGTCCGTCTGCTCTAAACGACAACCAATCAAATTGGTATTTATCCACATATCCCGTTAAAACTACTCCATTGGCAATATCTGCTTTAGCTCCTACATACAGACCCTTTTCATTGTTATTGTCTGATCTTTCTCCAAATGAATTGGCGTAAACACTTAAGTAATCAGGTTGAAAATTTCTGTTGATAATACTTACACTAAAACGGTCATCTAATTGAAGTAATGCACCAGCTAAATATGCCCATCCTCCATTGCTGCTCATGGAAGCTTCTCCAAATAAATTGATGTTTTTCAATAGAATATTTGCGTCTATACCAGCATTGTACCATTGATTGGTATCCAATTGAAATTTTTGGTACAATTGGGTGTTGCCATCAAAAGCAGTTCCATACTTAGAATGAACAACTCGAGTACCCAGTTTTACTGCGTTTTTACTCCAGCTCAAGTTAGCTCCCATTAATTGCTCAGAAATAGCTTTTTTGTCGGCCATTTCCCCCAGGGTTCTATGTTGTCCTGATTCTTGAAAGGAGGTGAAGGTTCGGTCTTCTGCATTCAAAGTATCTGCATTGGTTAAATTAGCATCAATTTTTTTATTCGAGTAGAAGGCAGTTATCTCAAAGTCCTTTATTTGAACCGTGGTTCCGGCTCCCCGTAAAAAGTTGTTTTCGTTTCGCGAAGCATAAGGGGATAATTTTCTACCATACCTAACTACGTTTAGTGCATCTGCCGTTTTACGGTAACTAAAACCTGACCAAAATGTAAGTCCTTGACCAAATTGCGCATGAAAATCTCCAATAGCCAATTGCTTCACTACACCAATATTGGTGGCGAATAAATGAGCAGAATAAAAATCAAATCCATTCGGGTTATTGCCCGTGAAAAACTCTTCCCCTGGATCTTTATCGGCCGTTACTCCAAAAGATAATTTATTGGAATATTTAAACCGATACCTTAAGTATAAACGATGCGGGTCTCCTAGGTATCTGCTATTTGGACTACCATTGCTGTCTGCCGGAGTATAACCAGCTTGTTCTTCGAGTACCGTTCCCCATAAAGACATGATTTCATGGTTTCCGTATTTTAAAGATTTTTTGAGATTGAAGTTGTCTACTCGGCTTTTTGACTCTACTATAATAAATGGTACTATATTTTGAATAGTGGTTAAATCAAATCCATCTACAGAACGTAGCTCATAAATCGTTAAAAACTCTCCGCTTTTTACTAAGTAGTTGCGTAAGTTTCTAATTTGAAATGGAGATAATAAGTTTAGCGATTCTAGCTCTTCCTTCGTGGCTGAATTTAGGTTTAATGGGTGATCAAAATAATAGGTGAGTACCTCAATTAAATTCGAGAAATCAATAGTAGAAGATTCGTATTGCTGTGCGATAAATTCAATTCGCTGCTGGATTACATCGTTTTTAAGTTCTTTTTCTTGCGTCCATCCCAATACTGGAATAGTGAAAAATAAAAAGAGAACTATATGTGTATATAAAACCCTCACTACTTACGAATAGTATAACTCAATGCAATTTGTGAAACATACCCCACATAGGTCTGATGGCTGAAGCCTAGGTCTATTTTGAGTCCTTTAATGTCGGCTCCTAATCCTCCGGTAAAATGGAAATCGTACGTGTTTAATCCCCCTCTAAAGTAAAATGCCTTTACGGGATGGTATTCAACTCCAGCTTTTAAATTTGATGGTAAATCAATATTTTTCTCCAAATCTACAACAGCAAACAGCTTTGGAGAGAAAGCGTATTGGATACCTAAAGAAAGAATCATCGGAAGTTTTTCTTGAAAGTCTCCCTTAAGCTCTGAGTTGGTAAGGTTAAATAGGTGGGCTCCCATCGAAAATTTTTCGGTGAGTTTCACTTGTATTCCAAGTTCTATTGCAAGGGCGTCCTTGTTCTGAGTCTGAGCTTCCGCTAATTGTATATGATAATAGTCAATTTGACCACCGAGGTTTATTTTTTCAGAAAGTGCCATTCCATAGGCTATTCCAAATTTACTTTCACTGTAGTCGGCAAATCCAAACTGCTGAATAGTGAGTCCGAAAGTACCAAACTTAACAGGTATAGCCATTTGTAAAGTGCTTAATCCCAGTTCTGACAACCCAAATCTGTTTTCGTAAGAACCGCCAATAGAGAAGTTTCTAACCCCGCCAAGTCCAGCTTGGTTATTGTTAGCGCTCCAAAAGTCTGTTAAGGTTACATTGGCATTTCCGAGGCCGAAAGACCTCGCTCCAGATGATTGATTTCCGATGGAAAATACGTTCATACTACACCCAATTGCTAGATACAAACAAAGAGGTAAAATGAGTTGTTTTAACATAGAGCCAAATTAATTAAAATATGTTTGGTTTTATTTTCATTGACCGAAAAAATGAATCAAAAATTTAGCGGATATGACCATTTGTATAGAAGTAAAAGATGCTAGGGTCTTTTTATAATAAAAGTCATGTTTTTGTCTTGGTTGGATTCTTACCTTTGTTTTAAATAGTTTTTTATTAAAATCAAATCACATGAAATTTAGAGCTTTATTATTAGTTGCGTTAACCGGATTATTCACTGCTTGTGGTGGTGGGGAAAAGAAAACAGAAACTAATTCAAACACTCCTTCAGCTTCCCCGGCTACTGAAACAGTTGTTGAAGAACCTGTTGTTGCAGAAGTAGATCCAATGGAAAATATTGGAATTGGACCCATTGATGAGTTGGAATTTGATGAGGAAATAGATATGGAAATAGCCGATGCAGGTAAAGTTATTTACGAGGCTAAATGTACGGCTTGTCATAAAGTAAACAAGAGATATATCGGACCTTCTCCTCAGGGTATCTTTGAAAGAAGAAATCCAGCTTGGGTAATTAACATGATTTTGAATCCAACGGAAATGCTAGAGAGTGACCCTATCGCAAAAGCATTGTTAGCGGAGTACGTTTCGCCAATGGCTAATCAAAATTTAACAATCGATGAAGCACGTTCGGTGGTAGAGTATTTTAGAACTTTAGATCCGGCAGCAGCGGAATAAGTAATTTTTTTAAACCTTTTTAAGGCCTGTTATCTTTTGATAACAGGCCTTTTTTATGCCTAAATCAGGAATATGATATACATCAGTTTAATGGAAAGTATAGGTCATACAGCATAGCTAAATAATAAAATATATTTGTGTCGTCTATGTGGTGCTCAAAGAAAGTGCGAGTTTGGCCATTCTAGTGCACAGATTTTTGTTCCGAATTTCACTTACATTTACTTTGGATGGTGATTCAATGGATGTGTAAATCAAAAAAATAATAATAACTAAAAAGGGGAGAGAAAGTCTCTCCTTTTTTAGTTTGATATTAGCATGTGAAAAGGAACGTGTGTCAGGTAAAAAAAACGGTGTTATTAGTAATAATCTGTTTTTTTTGATGACGTAGTTAAAACAATGAAGCACTAAAAAAGTGGCGCATGAAAAAGTCTAAAATAGGATGGTTATAGGACCTCTACTACTGGTAGGAATATTTATTTATTCGTTATGAATATTCGTTTGTAGGCTCCTCAATACCGCATTTTTTTAGGAACGTAAATCCACATTAATAAAATTACAAATGCGGGTTCCTTTGGGGGGAAGAATATTAACTTGATGAATCATTATGTGGGTTTGAGGGACGTTTCAAAGCATATGATGGAATTTGATATCTTCCCTCCCTTGATTATGGCAATGGTTATTCTGGGAGTTTTGTTTGGCTTGTGGGGTAGTTATAAAGCGTATTGGGGTTGGTTTGTATACGGAGTCTTTTATGGGCTAAGGTATTATTGAATTTTTCACGCACTCATATCCTAGAGCGATTGCGTTTATGGTTTTTTCCGGAATGTTGTTAACTGCGGTGGCTTTCTTTGTCGGTAAATCAGAAGCGAAAATCATTGAACATATAGTCCTTTAATTAATAAACGAGTGATCTGATATTTTCAATGGCAGGACTCATTTTTGTAAATTTGTAAGAAGAAAATAATCAATTCATAAATCATTTCAATGCGTTATTTAAAATTTGGGGCAATGGTCCTGGTAGTAGTAATTTTCACCGCCTGTAATGTCGAGCCAGAAGCGATCAATTATGGAGAAGATCAATGTGATTTCTGTAAAATGGGAGTGGTAGATAAATCGCATGCTGCGCAATATGTCACGAAAAAAGGAAAACAGTATAAGTTCGATGCCATAGAGTGTTTAATGAGAGAAATTGCCAACCCAGAAATCATCCTAGAGGATATGGCTTATGTCCTAGTGGCAGATTATCAAAATCCGGGTCAATTAATTGCCGCCTCAGAAGCTACGTTTATTATTTGTAAAAAAATAAAAAGTCCAATGGGAGCTTATTTATCTGCGTTTTCAGATGTAAAGGAAGCACAAAAAGCCATAGCTAAACTAGGTGGAGTTGCATACGATTGGAGTGGAATTCAAAATAAATTCAAGAAAAAATAGAAGGAGAAGAATTGGCCCTCTTTTTCTTTCCTTCTAATTAGTTTTTTTAAAAAAGACCATTGAAGTATGTGCCACTTGTTCGGTTCAAACCTTAAAACTAGCGTTCTCTCAAACTGAAAATGGAGATGAGGTGATTTTAAAGTTGGGGGTGTATACATAACATGATTTAGAATTCACGCCCAAAACCTGCCGATGAGCGGGGGATGATTTCTCTTTTTGGAGGTAGAAAGCAAAAGGTGAACATGGTGTTAGCCTTTATGTTTGATCGTCCCCTTTTAATAGAAGATGAGCCCACCACCGGATTAGATCCAAATGCCCTAATTCACCGTAAAGAGTTGACTTAAGAGGTCAAGTCTTAGACAAAACAATTTTGGTAACTACTCAAATTATTACGATGGGGTTTTTCTTATTTCGTTGGTCATGTTAAACGATTATCCACTACACAAGTTCGCTCTAATTCACACCATGTTTAATCCCATCAATTTATCTAAGGTGTTCATCTTGTTGGAAATAGATGTTTCTGCGCCTCTGAGATATTCAGGGGCTGCTTTCAAACAGTTTTTCGGGACGAACCTGTTTTTTTACTTCGTTAGGCGTGTTGGTTCTTTGGGTATCGATTGCCGTATGTAGGATGAATAGTAAACTACGTAAAAATATTTTTAAGGATGAGTTTAGGGAAAAGGATACTTTGCAGTGTTATTGTTTCGTTGGTTTTTGTGAGTTGTAATGAATAAACCTAGTGAAGGTTCCAAAGTTCAAGATGCTCTGCAGGATAGTATCATTTTGAGTCAAGCATAAATGTCTAAAAAACAGAATCATTAATGGCGGCATTAATTTATCCGGAGGAACTTAGGTTCGCATTAAATAATGGGGCGAAGTGGCCAATCAGCGGAGAGTCTCTAAAAAAATATGACCATTGAAACAACAGATTTATGTGGTTTCTGGTAATATGGAAAACTACGAAGTAGCGAGCTATAATATGCTTGGCGAAGAAACATTGTTGTTTTTGAGCACTCTGATGCCAATTGTAGATAACAGAGCTTATAACGAATATCAAAAGGTGATTAAAGAATAAAGAATCAGTGTCTGTTTCTGATCGGTTCAAAGAAACAAGAAGCTCGAGTAGCGGTGATTAACTGGAGTATTCTGTATGAAGAAGTTCCTAAATATTTCGTTTCTGCGGAAATATAGAAAACCATTCTAAAAATGGTCGTGGATTAGTGTAGTTTTGAGTCTCTATAATCTATCGTATGTATAAAACCATTAATGGAATTCAGCACATTGGAGTGGGTGTGCCTAATCATGCGGAATCATGGAAGTGGTATCGTCAAAATTTTGGTATGGATATTTGCTTTTTTAATGGTGCTGCCGAAGCACCATTAATGCAAGTCTACACCAGGGGAAAGGTGATCAATAAGCAAGCTGCTATGATTTCTAATTTACATGGCGGTTGCGCTATGGAAGTGGTTAGCCCAATTTCATTTACTGCTAAAAAATCTGTTGTGGAATTTGAAATAGGCGACTTAGGCATTTTTTCGGCCTCCGTTAAAGCGCCTAACCTTAAAAAAGCATTCGATTCTTTTTCTTCCAACGGAACTCCAGTTTTAGGAGGGATTGAAAGCTCTCCAATTGGTAGAGACTCTTTTTATATCAAAGACCCTAATGGTTTGTTGTTTCAAATAACCCAAGGTAAAAGTTGGTTTGTAAAACCTAAAAAAGTGGTCATGGGTGGTCCAACCGGTGTCACTATTGGGGTGCGAGATATGAAAAGATCGTTGGCTTTGTACGCTGATATTTTAGGGTATGACAAGGTGATGATGGATGAAACGGGTGTTTTTAACGACTGGAAACATATTCCTGGAGGTTTTAAAACATGTAGAAGAGTGATGTTGACGCAATCCAATAAACCGGGTGGAGGTTTTGCCAATCTAACAGGTCAATCGTATATTGAATTAGTACAAGCCTTAAATTATGAACCTAAAAAAATATTCAAAGGGCGGATATGGGGAGATGTTGGTTTTGTTCATCTAGGATTTGATGTACGTGGCATGAATGCGTTAGGTGTTGAACTTGCTTCAAAAGGCTTTGGCTTTACGTGTGATACAGATGATGTGTTAACTATGGGCAGTTCTACACGTGTGCATTGTACGTATATTGAAGATCCGGATGGCACCTTGATTGAGTTAATTGAAGTGTTTAAAATTCCAATTATTGAAAGGCTAGGTATCTATCTTAATGTTGAAAAAAGAGATCCTAAAACTCCGTTGCCTAACCTCATGCTTAAGGCTATGAAGTTTGGCAGAATAAAGGACTAAATTCAATTTCCTATATAAAAGATATTCAGGTATTTAATAGATCGCTACTGCCCTTGTTATCGGTCATGCCTGTAAGATTTTATTCTGCCTAAATTGGGGAAGTATTAAATCTTGAAAATTAAAAACATGAAAAATTTTCAGTAATCGTTGCGGCCCTTGCAACGATTACATTTAGTGTATATGAAGAACTGTAAACGGCTATTTATGAGTCATCCATAGAGTATGACTCAACAACAGTACCTGTAAAGGTTCAAGGTCAGGTATGCAGCACCGGGTAATTTTAGTGAGAAAGTGTTAAGAAAAGAAGCACGTAAAGGCAGAAAGCTTTACCTGGCTTTTATTGACTATTTAACGGTACTTGTGGGTGAGAATGATGCCATTTATGTGGGGCAAAAGGGTGAGGTTTTGCGACTGAAAGTAACGGAATGGTAGGTGTAATTGATGCGATTGTTGACTCAACAAAATAATCAGAATTGATTTCGATGTCTTGTTTATGATGTGCTGGATATAGTTAGATACAGACTCGGTTTCAGGAAAGCGTTGAGGTTAATGCGCGCTGTTTTATGTCGTATTATTTGGGGTATTTAAAACCTAAGGGGAAGAGCCATTTGCTAACTTAGCTGTTTTATTAGTCGGTTACACGAGGTTTTGTCGCTAAAGTATAAAAGTTAATACCTAGAAACTAGCGCAAAAAAAAACGCCAGTTTTAACTGGCGTTTGCATGTTTTGTAAAGTGACTATTTTGTTTTGTACGTTCTGATCATCGATGTACAACGTTTTTTCGCTTCATTAGAGATGGCAATAATAATGACGTTATCTGCCGTTCTTGCATTTCCAACTTTACGCCCTTTTTTGTTGAGCGTTACATCTTTGGTTATAGGGTTCCAATAGTAGTGCTGTTCAACATCATCAATTCTAAATGCTTTAAACGGTTCCGCTGGAATCATTTTAATTTTTGTCAAGTAGTGCTCATATTCGTTTCCATCAGGATATGCAATGTCAGCGTCAAAGTTGGCGTTATCTATACGGGTTAATTTAACGTAACACGGACCAAGCTCAGACTGGGATGCCACCTGAAGAATATCCATATATTTTATTGCATAATGTTCTGGATTTTTCTCTGCCACAACTTTTATAATATTATATCCTGAAGTGACTAAAGTACCATTCGCGATAATCGAAACTTTAACTTTTAAAGAAGCAATTCTGCTGTCTTCTCTTTTTGAAAGTTCATGATATTCTACAATCTCCCAGGTTAAAGAAAGAGCGGGTCTACTCGCTAAATATTTGATTTGACTAGAAAAGTCTTCCTTGTTTTTTAATTCTGGTGTGGATACTTTTCCATCAATACCTATCTCAACATTAACCCAGTGATAATCTTCGCTAAAAGAACGCATTAATGGAGCTACATCGTCATAAGAGTTAATATGACTTAGTTTTTTTTCAAAAACCTCAGTAATAAAGTCTTGAAATGCGGTTTGCTCTTGGGCGTTACCCATCACTACGCATCCTAAAAGAACAAAAAGTGCGATACCTCTATTTTTCATATGGTTGATTTTTTTAATCATCAAAACTAACAACCACTTTCTCGGTTGTTGGGTGTGCTTGGCACGTTAATATATAGCCTGCTGCTACTTCTTCATCCAGTAAAGAATAATTCTTGGTCATGGTGGCGCTTCCTTCTAAAAGTTTCGCTTTACAGGTACAACAAACCCCTCCTTTACAAGAGAATGGTAAGTCAAGACCGTCTTCTACACCGGCTTGTAAAATGTCTGTGCCTTGGGTCTTCAGCGTGAAGTCATAACGCTCATCGTCCATTATTATAGTGATGCTGGCATTTACATTATTTGATTCAGGAATTTCTTCCAAGGCTACTTTCGTAGTAGATCCTTCCGCATGAAATAATTCAAAATGTACTTTTGAATCGGCTACGTTTTGTTCTTTCAGATACGCAATAATATCATTAGTCATTCCTTCGGGACCGCACATAAAAAACTCATCTGTTGCATTAACATCAAACAAGGCTTTCCCCCATAAAGGAAGTTTCTCGGCATTAATTCGTCCGTAAAAAGCTGCTACGCCCCGGTCTTCGCGACTAAAAACTAATTGAAAGCTAAAGCGTGCAGGGAAATCATTTTTGATAGCGTCAATCTCTTTCCCGAAAATAATAGAGTCTACTTCCTTATTTCCGTAAAGTAAAGTAATCGTACTATTTGCTTCCGTATGCAATACATGTTTAATAATACTTAAAATAGGAGTGATTCCACTACCTGCAGCAAAAAGAACATAACTTTTAGAATTCTCTGCCTTGTATTCACTATGGAAATGACCCATCGGTGTCATTACTTCTAGCGTATCTCCCGCTTTTAATTGTGTATTCGCATAAGTAGAAAAAATGCCTTTCGGTACTTTTTTAATCGCTACACGTAATTCATTCTCATAGGGAGATGAACAAATGGAGTATGCCCTGCGTACATCTTCTCCATTAATCATGGCCTTCAAGGTAATATACTGACCAGGAATGAAATTATACTCTTTTGATTGGATATCTTTTGGAATGGAAAAGGCTACAGAGACCGTATCTGAGGTTTCTTTTCTAACTTCTGTAACCACTAAGGTATTAAACTGCATATATAAACTTTGTTTACTCGCAAAAATATACTTTAAACTGAAAGTAGTCGGCTTGGCTTTTTTTATTTATTGGATCTGTTTTATTGCTAAAATTAGAAGGTTTTATCCGGATTTTGTAATTTTTCTCGCGTATGCATTTTTATGAGATTAATTATGGTCTTTTATCATGGAAAATACGAGTTAAATTGGCTAAACTTGTATTCAGTAAACTCACAGATTATGACAGTAGAACAATTAGAGAAAAATTTTCAAGATCGTATTGATGCGGAGCAAAAAATTGAGCCGAGAGAATGGATGCCCGAAAAGTATCGAAAGCATTTAATTCGCCAAATTTCTCAGCATGCCCATAGTGAAGTTATTGGCATGCAACCAGAAGGAAATTGGATAACTCGTGCTCCTTCATTACGTGCCAAAATGGTGCTAATGGCGAAAGTGCAAGATGAAGCTGGTCACGGGTTGTATTTATATAGTGCGTGTGAAACTTTGGGTATTAATAGGGATGAACTGGTAGAGCAATTGCATACTGGTAAAGCCAAATATGCAAGTATTTTTAATTATCCAACATTAAACTGGGCCGATATGGGTGCCGTAGGTTGGTTAGTAGATGGCGCTGCCATTGTTAATCAAGTTTCATTGCAACGTACTTCTTACGGGCCTTATGCTCGTGGGATGGTGAAAATATGTAAAGAAGAAAGCTTTCATCAGCGTCAAGGGTATGAAATTATTGCTGATATGGCGAAAGGAACAAAGGATCAAAAGAAAATGGCGCAGGATGCATTAGATCGTTTTTGGTGGCCTTCATTGATGATGTTTGGACCACATGATTCAGATTCTCCAAATAGTGGAAACGCTATTAAATGGAAAATTAAACGAGAGAGTAACGATGTGTTACGTCAACGTTTTATTGATAAAACAATTGAACAGGCCGAGCTCATAGGTTTAACAGTTCCAGATCCAGATTTGAAATGGAATGATGAACGTCAAAGTTACGATTGGGGAGAAATTAATTGGGATGAATTTTATGAAGTGATTAACGGCAATGGACTGGCAAATCGTCAGCGTGTAGCCCATCATAAAAACGCACATGATAAAGGAGCTTGGGTGCGTGAAGCAGCCAAAGCGTATGCCGAAAAACAAAAGAATAAAGAAGTTTTAGTATAAAGGATAGTCATATGTCAGTAGATAACAACCAAGGGGAATTGTGGGAAGTTTTTATTCAATCTAAAAATAACCTGCCCTACAAACATTTTGGATCCGTACACGCCACAGATAAAGAAATGGCTTTGCAAAACGCACGTGATTTATACACTCGTAGAGGTGAAGGTAGGGGTATTTGGGTCGTGCCGTCACGGTATATAGTGGCGTCTGACCCAGAAGAAAACTCGGAGTTCTTTGATCCTTCGGTCGATAAAATTTACCGTCACCCCACTTTTTACGAAATGCCTGAAGGCTCCAAAAACATATAGGTATGACCACAGAAGAAATGTTATTTCAGTATTGCCTAAGAATGGGAGATACGCATAATGTGTTTGCGCATAGAATGGGTGAATGGTGTACTAATGGTCATATCCTAGAAGAAGATATTGCCATGACCAATATAGCGTTAGATCATATAGGCTCTGCAAGAGCATGGCTAATGTATGGCGCTGAAGTAGAAGGTAAAGGGCGTACGGAAGATGATTTAGCATTTCATAGAGATGAGCGGGATTACGTAAACATGTTGATTTCTGAGCTGCCAAACGGAAACTTTGCAGATACTATTGCACGTAACTTTATGTTTGATGCCTTTTCCTTTTTGTATTATACAGAATTGGCCAATAGCACAAATGAAACACTAGCCGGTATTGCTCAAAAAGTAATTAAAGAGGCAAAGTATCACTTAAAGCATTCCGCTAAATGGATAGAACGTTTGGGAGATGGTACAGAAGAAAGTCAACAAAAAATGCAATCTGCTATTGATGAGGTGTGGCTTTTTACGGGTAATATGTTTGAAATGGATGAGATTGATCAAAATTTAGCCGATGCCGGAATTGGAGTGGATTGTGCGAAGATTAAAGATCAATGGATGTCTATCGTCATGAAAACGTTTATGGAAGGTAAAGTGACTATTCCAGAAAATAAATACATGCTAACCGGAAGCAAAAAGGGTATTCATACCGAAGCTTTAGGGCATATGTTAGCCGAAATGCAATCGTTAGCGAGAGCCTACCCTGATGCCAAATGGTAAACGAAATCTAATAATGAGTTAAATAAAAACCTGAAGCTCGCTTCAGGTTTTTTTGTGAATAACCGGTACATGCAAGATTTTAAAAATGTGATTAGTGAAAAGGAAGTTTGGAAAATATTAGAAGAAATTCCTGATCCTGAAATTCCTGTGATCTCTATTACTGATTTAGGTGTGGTTAGAGGCGTCAAAGTATTAGGTGATTGCGTTTCCATAAAAATTACACCGACTTACACCGGATGCCCCGCAACCAATATTTTTGAGCAAGATATTAAAGCGGCATTGGAAAAAGTGGGCTTTAAAAAGGTGGATATTTCTTTTCAATATAGTCCTGCCTGGACCACAGATTGGCTCAATGAAGAGGCGCGTGAAAAACTTCGTGTATTTGGAATTGCCCCACCAGAAGGGTCTACCAGTGACAAAAAATTTCTTCTAGGAGAAGATCCAACTGTTCCTTGTCCGCAATGTAGGTCTGTACATACCGAAATGATTAGTCAATTTGGTTCTACTGCCTGTAAGTCGCTGTATAAATGTAAAGATTGCTTAGAGCCTTTTGATTATTTTAAGTGTATTTAATTCTGAATGTCCGTAACTCAAGCAGTCTTGAATGTGATGTTTAAAAAGAAGTAGTTATGAATGTGTAACATCATTAATTACAACACGTAGGGAATTGCTCTTCTTGTTAGCGATTTTTGTTTTTCAATAAACCGGCTACATAGAACTATCGAATTTGTAACCAGATCCATGTACGTTAGCAATTTCTGTTTTTGAATCACTACTCAAGTACTTTCTTAGCTTTGAGCTAAATACATCTACACTGCGGCCAACAAAATAATCATCATCTTCCCAAATAGTTTTTAAAATGTATTCGCGTTTCATTAACGTGTTTTTTTTGACGAAAAGACATAGGGTATTGGATTCTTTTTGAGTAAGTTGATTTTTCTATAGTATCAAATATTCCTATTCCGCGCTTTAAAATCACCTTAACTTTTAGCGCTAATTCTTCCTTGCTAAATGGCTGGGTTACGTAATCATCTGTACCTAGTTTAAACCCCTTAATGCGGTCTTCTGTAAGCGCTTTAGCTGTGAGAAATATGATTGGATTGCAATCGTCTGTTTTTCGAATTTCGCTAGCTAAGATAAAGCCATCCATTTTCGGCATCATCACATCCAATACACACATCAATTTGCTGTGGCCGGAAATGAATTAAAGCTTCTTTTCCATTAGAAAAGTGTGTTACCCTGTAGCCGTATATTTCTAGGCTGTCTGGAAGTAGAAATCTCATGCTTTCATCATCTTCTAGAAGTAAAACATGCTTCTTCTCATCTTTTATTGAGGTGCAAATAGACTAAAGGGGGTGCCCAAACCTACCTTGCTTTTATAAGTAACGGAGCCTTTATGGTTTTTAATAATCGCTTTAACATGCCTTAAGCCAATTTTATAGCCTTTAGTGCTGTGAATGTGGCCTGTTTTACGCGAAAAAACTTCTCGAAAATACGTTCCTGATTATTTGTACTCATTCCAATACCTGTATCTGCCTCAGTTATGGAAATACCAGTAGAGGTGTTCTGGGTAGATAGCTTTATTTCTGGACTATTATTTTGAATATGTATTGGCGTTTTCAATTACATTAAAAATGACGGCAGAGAGGTGGGTTTTATCAGCGAGGAGCATGGGGCTTTTAGCGTTTAATTTCCATCTAATAGTTCCCGATTTCTGAGATAAAAGAGGGTCTACATTTTCGGTTACGGATAGAATGTGGTCATTTATTTTGAGTTCTTCCAAGCTCAGGGTACTTTGGTTTTTTTTCAAGAGATGATATTTGAAGTATCCGATCTACCAATTGATGCAAGCGATCATTTTTCTGATAAATAATTTGGGCATATTTCGCTAGTTTGTCTTGGTTAAGGATGTGGGTTTTATTACGAGCAGCGTCTGATGCCAACGCAATATTTGCAATTGGAGTCTTTAACTCTTGGGTTATGTTATGGATGAAATCCTTTTTTAATAGTGCCAATTTCCTGCTTTGTATACTAGAGAAAATAATACGCATAAAACTAATAATAGGGTAATTGAAGAATACAGCCAAATACCCATGCTACTCAATAAATAGATGGTCCTATTTGTGACCCAGGTCTTGAAATTATAGTCTGCTGTATCAACTACTCTTTGTTTACCAGCGATTTCTGAAGGGAATTGAAAGGGGAGAGAATCGTTACTAAAAATAGTATTACCTAAAATAATTGGTCGTTTGGTGTGCGTAGAATCAAATAATTGAAATCTAATTTTACGCGTATGAAACTCATCCCGCAGTAAACTATCTAAGGTTTCGATGCTAAAATAACTTTGGGTGCGTACTAGAAATTTATTAGAAGACAACTGATGGATTCTGTTGTAATGGTAGCGTTTATTGTGAATGAAAAAGGAGAAGTTGAAAATGTGAACTTGGTGAGTGGCTGCCATAATTTAGTCACCAATAAAGTAGGGGTAGATTTAGTTTCTGCTATGCCTAAATGGGAGTCAGCTCAAAGTGTAGTAGGAGAAAAAGTGGCGCAATATTTTCAATTAAGCTCGCAAAAGAGGGGGTGTTAAGTCTTCTTTTGCGAGCTTAGCTAGTTGTTTACTCCATGACTTCAGAAATTGTAATGGCTTTTTTAAATGTACGTATCAGACTTGCGTTGGTTGTTTGTTGAACCTCTGAAGATCTTGAATAATATAATTCAGCGAAAGCAATAATATCATTAAAGGCAATCCAAACGCCACCACTTTCGTCTTCAAAAACCAAGACCTTTTGACAAAATGCATCTAAACCAAGTAGCGGACTATCTGCCATTGATTTTCCGTCTTGGGCATTACTCCCAAACAAAAGAAGTGTATTTGGAAGCAATGGAAAGTCTATTTCTGAAGCTTCTTTTTGAAAATCAACATCTGCAAACCATTTAGCCTCTTCTTGAGACATCACGATGTCTTTTAAGTTTTGAATGGTTGTGGTAAAATCATACTCAGATTTTATTTTCACAATACCATATTCAGCAGAGAGACCTGAGAGGTCTAGCTTGGCTATTTTGTCATCCGGAACTGATGTTAGAGCTTGTTCCATTGCCGTGCTATAATCATTCAATAAATAGGGGGCTAAACCGTGTCTTTTTTGAATAAATTCAGCCGATGTAAACGCAACCTTAGTCCTAACCGTATCGGAGTAAACCAAGACCTTAAATGGCAGGTCTAGACCTATCAATTGACTTTTTTTGAGTAACGTGGCATTTACTTTTGGAGAAGAGAAAATAGTAAGAATAGCAGGAGGTATGTTTACATCCTCCTCTTCCGCCATTTCGTGATGATCTAATATAGTAATCTTTTTAAAAGTGGAAATTTCGCTTTCAACCTGAGAAGCTAATGCATCTACCTGGTTAGAGAGAGCTGTGTTTTTTTCGGATGACGGACTACAAGCTTCCAGTATAGCAAAACTGGTGAGTAGAAATAGAGACTGTATTAATTTCATAGTTGTTTTTTATTCGCTGGCTGCTTTAAATGGGTTCCAATATTCATCTACTTCTATAATACTGTTCTTTTCAGCATAAGCTAAATACAAGCTTTTCATAGATTCAAATTTGTCGGCCATAGTCTCCTCTAAAGGGTGCATTTCAGACGGGTCTGTTACCACATTGAATAAATGCCATTTTCCATCACCAAACATTCCTTTACGTACTTTCATGGCTTTGAAATTTCCTTGCATAATGTATCCATTCCCAAATAACTCAAAAGCATACCAGTCTTTTTCAGTTCTTACTTGTTCTGACTTCCCTTCTAAAAATGGACGTGCAGTAATACCAGATGGAGCTGTTATTTTACGGTCTTTGTATTGTGTTTGAGGATGAGTAACACCCGCGTAATCTAACATAGTCATCGGGAGGTCTTTTACTGAAATAACAGCATTTGAAATCTCACCTGAACGGGCATAATCTGATGAAAAAGCGCCAGGAGGAACGATCATCATTGGAACACGAATACCACCTTCGCCAATAAACCATTTCCACCACTGTAAACCACCTGTAGCCGCATTTGCCCATGAAACACCAATGGTATGCTCTGATTCTGCACTTCCAATAGCTTCAAAGCTTTGGTCAAAATTATTTGCTATCCATTTAGCCATTTCTGGGTTTCCTGTTTTTGGATGGGTCGGCTCAAATCCTTCCGGACCATTATCCGTCAAGTATACAACTAGGGTATTGTCTAATTGACCAGATTCTTTTAAATAGTCTAAGATTTGTCCCGTACGGTTATCTTGATCTTCAATCATTGCTGCATACGTGGCCATCACCCGCGCTTGAATTTCTTTTTCTTCTTGCGATAAACGTTCCCATTTATGGGTGATTTCGTTAAAGTTCGGTTCCGTTGTTGTCTCGGTAATCAACCCTTTCTTTTTTAAGCTTTCGTAACGCGATTTTTTAAGTCCCGCATATCCTAAATCTAAATATTCTTGGTAGTGTTTCTCTATCATTTCAGCCGGAGCTTGAATAGGGAAATGAGCTGTTGTAAAAGCCATCAGTGCAAACCAAGGCTTACCTTCTTCCTCGCCTTCTTTTATGAAGTTTAGCATGTGGTTTGTGTAAAGCTCTCCAGAGTAGACTCCTTCTGGTCGGTCAAAGTGTTCTCCGTTCAACGTAAAATGTTCTTTCCTTTTTACATTTAACCCATTTGGGTCACTAAAATCAGGGGTCATCGCTAAATCATTCCAGTGGTTAGACCCGCCAGATAAGATACCGAACTCTTTGGTGAATCCCCATTCTAAAGGGGGATGTCCGCCTAGTTCTTCTCCGCCTAAATGCCACTTGCCAGATTTATATACCTCATAACCAGTATCACTTAAAAGCTCGGGGATGGCAACTGCAGTCTTTGTTAAATAACCTTCGTATCCTGAAACGCCTTTCGTTGGTGGGTAAAAGGAATAATCAAAGGCGCCTAAACCTACTTCAATATTGTTACAACCCGTCATTAACATAGATCGGGTGACACTACATACCGGAGAAGCATGAAAATTAGAGAATCTAACTCCTGCTTTGGCAATACGATCCATATTAGGAGTAGGGATTTCAGATCCATAAGCTCCCAAATCTCCAAATGCAATATCATCGCCTACTAAAACCAAAATGTTTGGTCTTTTATCTTCCACAACAGCCGTGGTTTCTGTTTGTTCTTTTGGTGCAGTTGATTCACAACTGGCTAATAAAAGAACTGTGCCTATAGCAAAAAATAAGTTTTTCATTCAGGTGTATATTTATCTATGATAGAATTTAAATCTTTCCAAAGATATTAATTTGCTCATACGATGACGTTTTATAGGCGTAAACGAGTGGTTATTTATACCATACATATATGGAATTGGCTAATATGTTCTTGAATAGGGAGTTTTGCAGTAGTGGAAATACTATTCTTTTGCCATGGATATGCCGGTAGTGATCACCGTATTTAGGGGTGTTGTAGTTTCCGTTTTTGTATACAGGGAAAGTGTGTTTTAAGTTTCTACCTATGAAATAGATCAATCTGTATTCGCTGTAGGCGATTCATAGGTTTTAGTAGTGTATTTTGCTTTAGATCGTTAAAAGAGAAGGGTTATTTTTTTAGTTCAATCTTATCAATAATTAGTTTGAAATTTTCATTCTTCTTATTGGCAATCAGAAACGTGATCTCTTCAAAGTATGAACTCGAAAAATTAGGGATGTCTAAATTTCTGCCGCGATAAGAAGGGTAAAGCTGATTTAAAGGAATCTCTATTTCTTGCCATTCTCCTGAGGTTGAAAAAGTGGTAATGAAAGAGTAATAATCTTTTGAATTGGCTCGTATTCTAAATTGATAATTTTTAGCATCTCCTTTAATTGTAATGGCTATTTTAGAATAGCCGGTCACCATTGTTTTGTTCATTCGGTAACGTACAGAAGAAAACCCGCCATTGTTAGCTAGTGATACCGCACCTTCAAAAACAGCATGTCCAGAAGAATTTAATTGGAAAGAGCCTGCAGATTGGCCTCCCATAACTGAATCGTCTACAATAGACCATTCTTTTAGATTCGACTGTTTTGAAAAATCATATACTAATTGTGACGATATCATCAGGAATATAAAAATAGCTCCGTTAATTAATTTCATGGGTGTGGTTTTATTCTGCCCTGCAAATATAATGGAGGTAATTTTTGTGACTGGCACCAAATTAGTGTTTTACAGGTAACATTTCTTTATCAAAGTATTGGTAAAAATAAAGAAGTGAGTTTCTGAGCGTTTTGTTTCCTAGTATAAAATACAGTTTTCTTTAGGTGTAAAATAGCAGACACTCTATCCCAATAATGGGTAATATTATTCCTCGGTTTAATCATTAAACTAATTAGAAAAGGAATCAGTCACATCTATCAGATAAGGTGTGATCCCAAATTACACGGATGCTTCTGATGCATGGAATTCGTTACGCTATTTGTCCTAGGAATTAGCACTCCTTTGCAACCTATGGCGGGCTAGTTATGCCGGACTGATTGAATTCAGTGCTTTAAATAGAAAATCAATTTAGGTTTTACCCATTGGTGGGGTTTTAATATGAAGTGAAAATGGAAGGGTGGTTGGATATGGAGGTTTTAATGCTGCGAAAAAAAATACGGAAATGAAGATTAATCCACCTTCGTTTTAGACCACGTTTTTTGAATTCATAATGAGAATTGGATCTAAGATTTACTTATACGAATACGTGTTAGGAGCTCTGGATTAAATTATTGTCTGTTGTTCTTTTTTTTAGTCAAAATAGGTTTTGTATCCGTTTAAATGCGTTTGTAGTTTTGCGTAGCTTTCTTTACAGGTGGATAATTTACTGGAAGATAAGTTTTTAAATAGTTCTTTTATAGGGACTAAAAAATGATGCAATTGATTGTGCGACTCTCCGGTCATAGTACACTTTTTGAAAATCATTGAAAATTCTGCTTTCAGGTCTTTTGTTAATTGACCATACGCAGCCACCTCTTCTTTTTCACTGAAAACGCGCATTAAACCAATCATATTATTTACTCTGGTTGTCGTTTCTTTATTTGCCAACCAACGCTGTCCATTATTTAGGCTCATTTCAATTTCGTTAGATAGTGATACGTCCCTTTTTTGCGATGGTTTGGTATCATTTTCTTTTGCTTTTTCATTGCAAGAGATTACGAATAGTACAGTTGAAATAAGTAATGAATAGCATATGATCTTTTTCATTCTTTGTTAGTTTAAACACCTTTTAGGTGTTTTATTCAAAATTAAACCCACATGACCAATCAGTTCGAAACTCTTTTAGATAAAGCCATGTTTTGTATGCCCTACTTCGCAATGAAATTTGAGAATTCACCGAGCATCCCTTTTAATTTGCTCACTGATCTAACGTGTGCCATTTTAAATAAGGGGATTAAGCGCTAATTACTGCTTTTTGTGCTGCTTTTGGTTTTTGTATTAAATCGGTAATAGCGTCCCAAAGAGCAACTCTTTTCTCAAGCGATTGCTTTGCTACTGTTAAAGTATCACTCCATTTTTGGTCATCATTACCACAAAGTTCCGAAACCATCTCAAGGGATAGTGGCCCGTGCTCATCTCCATCTAATTCAATGTGGCGATGCAGGTAATAGGCGAGTTTGGTGTAAGATTTATTTTCTGAGTCTGATTTTTTCAATATCTCAATAAACATATCTGGAATAACATCTTCTCTACCAAATGTAAACGCAGAAGCAACCAAATGCGGTTTATTTGTTTGAATAATTGAAAATGAAAACTTTACAAAATCTGCGACTCTTTTATCTATATTTATCTCATTCAATGCGTAATCCACCGAATTTCCTGATTCTATGAGTTCAATGAACTTGTTCATTTCAGTAGTTTGAGCTTTGGTTTGATCCATAGCGTCTAAATACATCTCAAAGTGACTTTTAGGCTCTCCTAATTCATTAATATCACTTTCTTCTCCGTGAACTATTTCATTTATAAACCGAGATAGTTTTGGGTTTTTTGAAGGCGTCCATGGAGTTTCAACAGAAGTCAGTTTTATTTGAAGGCTTTTTAAAAGTGACATAAAATCCCATACTGCAAATACGTGATTCTCCATAAATATTTTTATGTCTTCTATATTATTTAAATTTATATAGAGCGGATGGTTCTGTAATTGTGTTCTTAATTCAGAAATCTCATTTTCTATGTGTTGTATTCTGTTCATTTTGTTTTTTATGCTAGCTATAATCTCAAGCTATTTTCACATTTATTCAAACGTTAACTAACCATTTGTAGTATACGTATAGGGAACGGTTTTTTAAAAAAAAAATCTTCTTAAAACTCTACGCGAAGTA
>JBLFZF010000014.1:0-40654 GCA_047610145.1 Salibacteraceae bacterium
TTAGATCCATTAGAAATGAATAATAGTCAGTTTATGGATGATCCAACAACAGTGATTAAAAACAAAGTGAGATCGTATTATTTGGAAGGAGGTCAATATCACTATATATCAAAGAGCAGAAGTGTATTAGGTCCAACAGGTTTATATACGACCTCTAGTGATTTGATTAAATGGAATCAGAACTTGATGGATCCTGAGGTGGGTAATGAACATATTATTTCAAAGATGATTTCTCCTAGTACATTAAATTCTGGGGTTTCTATTCCTTATGGTTTAGGGCAAGAAACTAAAATGTACCGTGGAGTTAAGGTTGTTTTTCATGGAGGTGGAGATGCCGGCTTCCGTGCCTATTCGTTAAGTGTTCCACAATACGGTTTCACCATGGCTATAACTGGAAATTTTGAATCATTTAATCCTTTAAACCTGGCGTATGGCATGATTGATGTTTTCTTGTTAAATGAGTTAAACAGTAAAAAAAATCTAGAAATACCGACTTATACTAGTAAAGAATTAGATAGTTTTACGGGAGATTATCAAGTTTTCCCGGGTTTTTTTATTACCATAATTGCAGAAAATGACTCTCTTTATTTTCAATCTTTTGGTAGTGACTCAAAATTGGCTATGCCGGCAGTTTCGATAAATGAGTTCAAATTTCCAGATAGACCTCACAGTAAAATGGTATTTACAGAGAATCAATTATTTTGGCATTTCTCTGATTTTTCATATCCCGCAAAAAGAGTAATCGTTAATCCCCCATTGTATTCAGATATGAAGATAAGTGATTACTTAGGTTCCTTTTTTAGTGAAGAACTAGAAACTACTTATACCTTCATTCAAAAAGATGGAAAGGTTATAGTGACCCATCCTTTTCATCCAGATATTGAATTGAAACCTATAGGTAAGGATGCGTTTATCTCAGATGTTTCCTTTTTAGGTCGAGTTCATTTTACTAGAAACGAAAAGAATAGTATTGTAGGCTGTCAAATAAGTGGACAAACTGCCTATCAAAATGCCTTTGTTAAACGGAAGTTTTTTTAGGTAATTAAACGGAGTATTACTCAATAAAGTTGGATTCGCAGAATAATAATAGGAATTGCCAAAATTAGAATGAGGAACGAACTACGTATATGTCAAAAAAATAATTGTTTCTGAAAATGCAAACAAAATAAGAGCTTCCGTTGCTGCAGAAATGATAGACAAATAGATGGCAAGAATGAATGAGGTTTTGCAGCTTCATTCCATAATTACTGGTTTTTTTCAAAAAAAAACCAGCTCCTAGGTGATGGAGCTGGTGGCAATTTTTTGATGGTTTTGAACCATCTAGTGGTGATTAGCAATTAAATCCGAAACGATTTAATTTGCTAGTTGGTGGTAGTTAGCGAGAGAATCATCGTATAAAACGTTTCCCTTTTTCTGTGATACAAATATGATAAGTTTGTGCTGTTTTGATTTGCAGTATAGGTTCAATCATTATAAATTATAGCGGTTGTTATGAGTATATGGTCAAATCTTGTAGTTTATTCCGTAGTAAATTTCGGTGGTAAACAAGATAGCAATTAAAATTCTTATTTGCAAATGAAATAATAGAGTAATATTCAAAATTCGATAGGGTATAAAAAAGCCGCTATTTTATAAATAGCGGCTTCAGTGTATTCGGTATTAATTATAGGTTACCATAAGTCGCACTATAATTAAGCATTTGTTCTTCAAATGAATTGGCATACTCAATGGTAAACCCAATAATATTTTCTCCTTCCATTACTGGAATGATCATTGGGTTTACAAAGCCAGAGAAAGCAGGAACATTCAATTTGGCGGAACGAGCTAAAACTTCATCATGTAAATCTGGGTTTACTTGAACACCATAGTTTTCTACTAAAGCTTTACCAGCTGAATAATCACCTTCTGATTTGATACGTTGAATTTCACGCAGTAAATCACCAAAGATGGACTGTAACGCTTTATAGTCGTTAATGACAAAGAATGTTTTTCCCTCTTTTGTTACTTTTTCGATTACATTTTTGGAAGCCCCTTTTTCAAAAGCCCAAGAAGCGACCAATTGACGGTTACGCATATGCGCTTCTTCTAAAATCTCCCCTTTCTTCAATCTTCTTAGTTGAACCATCATTCCATTACGGATATAAGAATCATACTCTGCCATACCTACTTCCAAAGAAGGCATTAGATTGATTTCAATTAGCTTTTCATTCATTAGGTAAAATAAAGCCACTAAATCTGCTCTTGCTTCTTCTAAAGTGGAAGAATAGTTCTTTAATGTTTCTTTTGGAGTACCCACACCTTCATTTATTTGACCTGAAGCATGACCAACTACTTCATGTAAAGCAGTGTGGAGTTTACCTCCTAAAGCACCATAAGCTTTTGCTCTTTCAATTTCTTCTGGTGAGTATCCGAATTCTTCGATATAAGAACCACCACTTGACTGATCGTAAGCGCTTATTATGTTTCCTAAACTGACTGATTTTGATCCGTGAGTAGCTCTAATCCAGTTGGCATTTGGAAGGTTTACTCCAATTGGAGTAGATGGTGAGCTGTCTCCTGATTCACCAGCAGCGCTTACCACTTTATAGGTTACCCCTTTTACTTCTTTCTTTTTATGCTCATCCATAATAGATGAATTGTCTTCAAACCATTGAACACTTTCAGCTACCACAGCCATTTGTTTAGAGGCATCAAAATCTTTAATTTGAACAACAGTTTCGTAAGAACCTTTGTATCCTAAAGGATCATTGTAGACTTCAATAAAACTATTGATGTAATCAATGTCTCCCTCGGTAGCTCCACACCAAGCAATGTTATAGGCATCCCAAGTTTTCAAATCACCTGTTTGGTAGTAAGAAATTAGTAATTTCAATGCATCGGCTTGCCCTTGATTCTCGGCCACAGTAGCGGCTTTTTCTAACCATGCGACCGTTTTAGAAATAGCCGCACCATACATGCCATCCGCTTTCCAAACTACTTCTTGAATGGAACCATCTTCTGCTCTTACTAATTTGGTGTTTAAGCCATAAGAAATAGGTTGCGCGTCATTTGTATCTACAATTGATTTGTAATACGCCTCCGCTTCCGCTTGTGTAATATCTGGATCATAGAAGTTAATGGCTGAACTTAAAACTAAATCTGACTCAGAATCTAAACTTACTTTTTTAGCATCTTTAGAAGCGTCAAAAATAGCGGATAAAACCTCTTCGCTAATCTCTGTTTCAGTAGCCATTAGTAGGCTTGAAAAATAGTCTTGGCTAAACTCTGGAGTGAATTTATAGTTTGCGTAATGATGATGAATACCATTAGAAAACCACATTCTTTTGGTATACTCCATAAACATATCCCAATCTGCTGTAGTTTTGTTACCCGTATAGTTTGTTACAATGTTTTCAAATGCTTTACGAATGGTTAAGTTATGACGGTAGTTTTGATCCCATATAATATCTCTTCCTTCATATCCAGCTTGCGTTAAAAAATAAACATACTGTTGTTGCTGGAGGGTTAAATTCTCCCATCCTGGAATTTGATATCGTAAGACACGTAAATCTGCAAAATCTTCAACTACCCACTCAAAATTCTCGGTTGTTTCTGAAGTCATTTCTATGTTTTCTTCTATTGGAGCTTCTGCGGCTTGTTCTGCGGCACATGAACTCATAAGGATGGCTGCTACAGCTACACCCATAAATTTTTTAGTTCTCATTATTAGTTGAATTATAATTTATGTTCCAAATGTAAGAGTATTCAAGGTATTCAACAATTATGTGTTGTCAGAATTCTTGTCTAGTTGATTTATAGGTTTCTCATTTTTTTTATCCGAGTCCTCATTAGTGACCTTCCCAATCAAATCAATAAATGATTTTGGAGGTTCTTCTTTTTTTGATTTCGCTGTTTCCTTTAAGTGTTCTGCCTCGTCTTCTTTTTGCTGATCTAGTTCTGGGGTATGATCATCTACTTGATCGGCCTTATAAGTAAAGTCCTCCTTCACTATTTTAGGAATAGTTATTTTTTCCCCACTTCTGTAAGAGCGATAATGGGGCGACAAAATTTCAATTCCCTCATCTCTAAAAACATCTTGAATATTTTCATGCAGTTTTGATTGCGTTCCAATAATAGTTTTAACGTTAGTCACATATGCGTTAATTTCATACGCCACATAATAATCATCTAATGAGGTTTGTAAAACAAAAGGAATAGGATCTTGAGAAATGGTTTCTATCCCTTCAGTTGCTTTTAGCAATGCCTTATGAACTTTTCGCCAAGGCACATCATATCCAATAGTAATGGTACTATGCACGACCACGCCATCGTTTTCTTGAATAGAAATGCTGTAGTTAATAATATTTGTATTTAAAATTTTTGAATTAGGTATCGTGATAATTTCTTGTTTTGAAGTTCTCAGCCGTGTAACTAACATCGTTTTCTCGGTAACAAAACCCAAAATATCATCTACTTTAATTCGATCTCCTTTTTTAAAAGGTCTCATATAAGTGAGTACTAATCCTGCAACTACATTGTTTACAGAACTAGAAGACCCCATGGTAATTAAAATCCCAACAAAAACAGAGACTCCTTTAAATATAGGGGATCCAGAACCGGGCAAAAACGGAAAAATGAAAATTAACATGATAATATATAATCCAAAACGAATAAGGTTAAAGGTAGGTTTTGCCCAATCTTGATAAAACCCGTTTATAATGAGATTTCCGTTTTCTACTTCATCCGCCAAATACCTGGTAAATTTCAAAATAAAATGACCAATGTAGGATATAATAAAAATGGAAATGATGTTTGGAATATAATGGATGAATAACCAAAAATATTCTTGAATTGGATTTAAAAAATAACCAATTAAAGTGTCGGCTAAAGATTCTGTCCATGGAAACAATCCGAAAATGATGGGCAGCGACATGGAAATCAAAAATAGAACAACAAATAACCTAAATATTCTAGCTAGGAAAAGAGAGAGCTTAACAACTTGTGCATCGTTTATGATTTCAAACCCTTTTATGTTTAGTCCTTTTAATTTATTTCCTTTAAAAGAAATAATAATTCTATTTGTTTTTCTAAATCCAAGGTTTAAGAACTTAACGAGAGATATTAAAATGAAAACGACAAAAAATACTTTGCCAATACGCCATAGAATATCTCTGTTGTTGTTTAGTAAGGCTTCCGTACTAGAGTGACCTCTTAGTGTGGCAATGTAAAAATTAGCCAATTCTTCTGGGGTGGTATTTAAAATAATGGCATCATTTGCGGTGACATTAAAAAATAATTCACCCCTAACAAGAACTTGTATTTCTTGGTTTTCTGTTTTTACGGATAAAGAGTCAAAGGTGTTACTTATTTTGAAAAATGAAATTAGATTTAATTTGGAAATTAGCGTTTTGGTTCTAAACTTAGGGGAGTCTGGTCCAAAACTTAAATAAATAGGCCAAAGAGAGTCTCCTTGAAAAACAACCCAGCAGGTATCTTCTGCAACTAGTTTTTGCGTTAAATTCAACTTTATTGAATCTACAGGAATAGAGTCGGGAATATATGTTCCTTTTAATGATTCTAAGGTATTTGAGATTGATTTTAGTTGAAGTGTTAACTCGTATAGCTGCACGTTAATAGCGATAGTAGAGTCTACATTAGCATAGTTGGCTTTAATACCTGCGAAAGAGCTAATCATAAAAAAAGCGACAACTAAAAAAGAGACTGTTTTCATGGGGGCTAGTTGAAAATTACCAGTTTCCTTCTTCTTCGTCTAAAAACATTAATGCTTCTGTAATCTCACCTAATGATTTCTCATCCTTATTCTTAGTGGCTACTTTTTTACCTGCATGGTAAATACTAACGGCTTTTTTTGTTTTGTTGGCATTCTCATACATTTTGCCTAGTTTGTAATAAGCCTCAGAGTATTCTGGATCATGAACAATTAACTGCTCAATTATGTCAATAGCCTTCTTCTGGTTACCTGCCAATTGATTCTCTACGGCTGCAGCAAAGGCAAGATAGGAGTCTTTTGGGCTTTTTAAGTGCATACCTGTAATTAAATCTAGTCTGCTTTGATCCATGGTTTTAGTTATTTGATTCAATCAAATTTAGTGATTTTAAATCAGCGGGATAAACCATTTAAAACTTCAATTGCCTATACTTTTCAACAAAAGGTTAGGCTAAGTTTCGCATTTAGTGGTAGTGATTTTTTTCAAATAAAGAAATCACCTTTTTAAATACATCAAAATACAATGTGACAATTAACAGTAAACTCATTATCCAAATGATACCAATGTTATACCAAAACGTATCTATTTTTTTATTCATAAACTGTTTGGTAGCTGCATAAAAGTGAGACCTAATTCCCTTGGCATCTCTAAAAACAGGATCAATAATTGGAACTAATTGCTGTTCTACAACAATGACTTTATTGAACTTATTGTTTAATCGAACTAAGTCGGTTACCGATTGATTGAAGTACCGTTCCTTTAAATCGTTAAAGGAAACAGAATCACCTGCATTTTTTTCAATTTGGTAAATGACTTTATCTCGTTTCTTGGAGGCGTTAATAAACTCTTTGTTTAAATGCTTTTTGAATTGGCCTACATAAAACATAATCTTCTCCATTCTTTCTGGACTTAGTGTTTCTAAAGATAAATCGGAGTTAAATTGAAATGCAGGGAAGTTTATTCCTTGTCTATTTTGACTAATTTCAGATTGAATAATTTTAGATAATCTATTTACGCGTTTGACTGATTTTGGATTTACTAAGTTGAGATTTATATATTGAATTTCAGCTTCAATTTCTGAGATCCAATACGATTTTAGATATCCAATATGGCTTAACTCATGATCTATACTATATAGGTGCTTTTCTAGTGGATTGTCTTTAAATTGAGTTACCATTAAAGCTTCGTAAGACCAGCGAGAAGCCATTATTTCGCCAATGAATGGAACAACTGTTCGAGAACTTACCGCAGGGTTTAAACGATCAAAGCTTACAATTACACCACTAAAAATGAGTTGAGGAATAATCATGAATGGAATTAAAATGTAAATAGCGACTGCAGAATTAAAACTATTCGAAATATTTAAACCTACCATATTCGCAAAGAAAGAGGTAGAGAACATCACTAACCAATACCGCATATTCATGTCTTCAATTCCTAGTATGGAGTTACCCACAATTATGAATAATAAAGTTTGAACGGCAGATATAACCAACAATAAAACAAACTTAGAACTGAGATAACTTCCTTTACTAAGGTTTAGAAATTTTTCTCGTTTTTGAAGTTTCCGATCTTTGAAAATTTCTTCGGCACTCACGGTCATTCCAATAAATAAAGCAACCACTACCAACATAAAGATATAGGCTGGAATGTTTTCGTTGAAGAAGAATTTATACGGCTCTTGGCCATGTCTAGTCCAAGCGGAGTAACGCACAAAGTAGGCGATAAATAATGCAAGAATAGGCGCTTCTAAAATGTTTATTATTAAGTACTGTTTATTGGTGGCCTTTGATAATGCGTCTCGCTTTAAGAATATCCAAAACTGCTTTAATTTACCTGGAGTAGCTAAAGTATTGGATGGTCTCTTGTTTTGGTCAGGACTGATTTTAGGTTTGTTGAGTTCATTTTTTTTGTACTTCTTGAACCATTCTTGTGGAGTTGTTTTTCTACGATCAGTTTTTTGTCCATATTCATTAATTACCTTTTGATCAATAATATCAAAAATGAGTTCGGAGTTAACGTTACCACAAGTAATGCATTCACTTTCATCAGCATCTAAATGATGTGCATGTTGTTTAAAGTAGGAAACACTTTCAACAGGTTCTCCGTAATAAATAGTATAGCCGCCATTATCGAGTAAGAGAAGTCGGTCAAATAATTTAAAAATATACGAAGAAGGTTGGTGAATCACAATATAAATGAGCTTTCCCTTAAGGGCTAACTCCTTCATTAAGTCCATTATTTTCTCTGAATCTCTCGATGATAATCCAGAAGTGGGTTCATCTACAAATAAAACAGAAGGTTCTCTAATTAGTTCTAGAGCAATGTTTAATCTTTTTCTTTGACCTCCTGAAATTACTTTTTCGATAGGGTTTCCTACTTTTAAATCTTTGGCTTTAAATAACCCTAGGGAGTTTAAAACAGAATTTACCTTTTTTGTAATTTCTTGCTCATTCAGATTAGAAAAACTCAGTTTAGCACTAAAAAACAGGTTTTGAAAAACGGTTAACTCTTCAATTAGTAAATCATCTTGAGAAACAAAGCCAATAACCCCTTGTATTTCTTTTTTATCGCTATGGATGTCATATCCATTTATGGTTATTGAGCCGGAAGTGGGTTTGTAATTGCCATTAAGTACGTTCAGCATGGTAGACTTACCCGCACCACTACCTCCCATGATACCCACAAGTCTTCCGGTACGTTCGCTAAAGCTAAATTCATGTAAACCTAAATCTCCAGAGGGAAAGTTGTAGGTGACTTTATTTGCTTGAATGACTAGTTTTTCGGAGGCGGCATCTTTTACAAAAACAGAGACTATATCACTAAAATATACGGGGGTCATTTTATTGCCACGCAAAGCAGAACCATTGTTGAAAATGTAGGTTCGTTCGGGAGTAACAGCAGAGCTATTTAAAAACATATTTGTTTTGCCCACATATCGGAAAACATACATGTTAATGTCCTTGATTTGTAAAATGACGAGTATACCGTCAAAATTTGCACCCGGAATATATTTTGTTTTTTTAAACTTTCGATGTTTCTCTTGAGAAACCACCATCATTTGAGAATTATCTGGGCAATAACCTTCGCGAACTCTGGCAAATTCTACGGCATTGTCAAAATTTTCTTTTGTAATGCTAAAAGTTTGATATAATATATTTACAAATTCCGACTCATGCTCAGATATAGTGCCATCTGCATAGATGTATTCCAGTAACCTAAAAAGAACAATAAATTTCTGAACCTTCGTAAGATTACCATTGATACTTTCACAAATACGCTTAACATTATCTGGGTTTAAAGCTTCTTCATAGCTAGATTTACCAGAATGAAATTCTTCTAGGTAATCATCATATACCTTAAGAAATCGGTCTACTCGTTCTTTTCTTAATTCTGTACTGAGAGAATGTTGAATGATCTCTCTACTGGCATTGGTAATGTCTGAGGTGTTTGATGCAATCGCAAATAATTGCATTAGTGCCCTTAGGATTTCTTCACTCATTTAAGGGAGTTTAATCTTTTGTTTGTTTAGGTAATACGAAGTTATAAATTTTTTATCGTCCCATCTGCTTTTACCGAGTAGCATGTTAATCCATTTGTGAAAACTTCTGGTTTTGTTATAGAGGTACCTAATAACATTCTGGCACATTCTTGAATACCTTCTGGTATAGATGGGTGAGCATGAACAAGTTCAGTCAAAACATGAACGCCCTTCTTCATCGAAATCAATAAGGCAATAGCTTGAATAGTGCTGGATGCATGAGCCCCAAGTACCCGCATTCCTAGGATGGTCATTTCATCATCATCTGTAACAATAAGTTTAATGAAACCTTCTTTTTGTCGCATGGCTATGGCTCTGTTAATGTAATTGAAGTTCATTTTCGCTACGCGATAAGGAACTCCCTTTTGTTTGGCTTGCGTTTCATTCATTCCAACCGCGGCAACTTCGGGGTTCAAGAACATAATAGTTGAAATGTTATCATAATTAATTTTAGCAGTGGATGGAATGAACATTAGTTCTACAGCATGCCTGCCCTCTAATTCGGCAATGTTGACTAAGGCAATATCAGCGGTGAAATCACCAATAGCATAAATGTTTGGAATACTTGTTTGCGTATCTGTGTCTACACAATATCCTCGGTTGTTCAATTCGATACCGATCTCTTTTAATCCAATATTTTCAGAATTAGGAACGCGTCCTACTGAAATAAGTGCTTTGTCAACAAATCGAATTTCTTTAGTGCCATCTTCAAAAGCTAAAATGTATTTGACTTTTCCATCTTCAATAATCATAGACTCTAAACTGGCTCCGCGATGAATGTGAACTCCATTTGAGGTAAGGTTAGAAGCCACCATTTCGGATATGTCACTATCTTCAAAAGGTAAAATTTGTGGTGCTTTATCAATTATGAATACGCTAGTTTCACCAAAATTAGAAAATATTGTAGCGAATTCACACCCAATCACACCTGCACCAAGAATAACAATACTTTCTGGGTACTTTTCCATAGATAAAATGCCTTCGCTGGTACAAATAATTTTCTCATCAATAGGAATGTTTGGCAGGTATCTAGGGCGGCTACCAATAGCTAGAATAGTATGGTCAGCGTGTATGTTTGGTATGTCTTCACTTTCATTTTGTATGCGCACCTCGGTAGCGGAAACCATAGATGCTGTTCCTTTTATAAAATCTAATTTACCACATTTAATGAAATAGTCTATCTGAGATTTAAGTTGTTGGTATCTTTCATTGACTGCTTTTTTTGTTTCATGAACAACAGCAGAGTAACTTAAATGAGAATCGTATACATAATAGCCGAACTTTGAGGATTTCATCATTTGGTAGTTTTGAGAAAGCTCCCACATTGTTTTAGATGAAAGCGCTCCATTGAAAATTCCAGCTCCTCCTGGCTTATTTCTTTCAATTAAACATATTTTTTTTCCTAAATCAATAGCTCGCATTGCAGCGGCAAAACCCGAGGGTCCAGCACCAATGATGCATAAATCGTAATGTTTCAAGGTATTATGGTTTTAGTTTAGCTTACTAAATTAATCGGTTAAGTTTCAAAAACTAACTTTAACCCCTAAAAATTATTCATTTAGTTACTGCGTCCCTTGAAAATATTATTTTCGTAAGGATTCAATTAGTTGAAATCAACAACATTAGTAAAGAAAATAAGATGAAAATAAAAGCTGGTTTAGTAGGGGCTGTTGTAAGTACCATTTTAATGGTTTCTTGTAACACGGAGCCTGAGGTGCAAAGTGAAGACATCGCTGTGGAAACAGAACAAGAAAATGTTGTCAAAGTAGAAGAAACAGAAGAGTTTGTTTTACCCTCTACTTTACAAATTGGAGATCTTTTCCGTAATTCAGGATTACAGTATGTGAGTGGGTTAACTTTAGATCCTAATAAATCAACGACATACAATACTACATTTGATAAATATTTTGCTTTTGGTGCATACTGGACAGATATGACCTATTGTGTGTTGAACCAACAAAGTCAAGAGGCTAGAAAATACATGAAGGTAGTGAAAGAAGTTTCTACTGAATTGGGTGCAGGTGAAGTTTTTAGTGATCAAGATATTTTGAACAGATTTGATAAAAACCTAGAAAACAATGATTCGATACTAATGATCTTAATTGAAATTGATGAAAAAACCGATGCTTACTTAGATGACAATGATCAAGATGAATTTGCAATAGTTTCTTTTGTTGGGGGCTGGGTTGAAGGAATGTACTTAGGAGTATCCACGTCTACCTATGAAGGTCACACCCAATTAACAGGAAGGATTATTGAACAAATGGTTATTTTAGATCAACTAGTAGTTGGTCTTTCAAAGTATGAAGGTTCAAGTAAAAAAGTAGACAATGTTTTAGCGGATATGAAAGGTATGCAAACCTTCTTTAATGAAATTCCAGCTATTGCAGATTTAGAAGGTTCAATTTCAGATGTGAGAATTCCTTCTGCTGATATGAAAGTTTTAGGAAATAAAATTTTAGCCTTAAGAGCTTTAATAGTTGAATAATAGAAGGACGATAAAAACTAAAAAAAAATGAAAATCAAATCTGTAACACTATTATTTGCTCTAATCTGTGGATTGACTACCAACGTTTCTGCTCAAGAAGAGGCTAATGGAGAAGACTTCTGGAGTGAGAAAACGAGTTCTGAAACTGAAACTAAAAATGAATCAAGTTCTTCTAGAGAAGGGGCTACCGCCACTGTAAAAGCAGTAGAAAATAGCTGCAGTAATAGAGATGAGTTAAGAGAAGAGGTTAGATTGTTAATCAGACCGTTTCGATATAACTTGGCTAAAACAACTACCGTTAACTTTAAAAGATATCCTCAAAAAATGAAGGTTTTGGTTCCTATTTATAGCGAACAAGAGCATAGAATTATTTTCAGTACGAAAGGTTTACCACAAGATATTGTAATTACAGTTTTTGATAAACCAGCGTCTGAAAAGAAAAGAAAAACCTTGTTTACGTCAAATCCAAGTGAGCCAATTAGCACATTTGAATTACCGGCTGATTATAAAGAATCTTATTTACATTTGGAATATGCTGTGCCACCATCTGATGCTAAAGATAGATCTACAACTCGCAGAGGATGTGTTGTTATGATGATGGGTTATTTGTTTTTACCAGAAAGCGCGCCTGAAGAAACAGTGACTGCACAGTGATGATTTTAATCTGAGACATTTTAAAAGCAGTCTGAAATGGCTGCTTTTTTTATACCTTATATTTTCAACTGGTTTATTTCTTTTTGAAATATCTCGAAATATTGGCCTATGTGTAACCCATCCACAAATGAATGATGAACTTCGACAGAAACAGGCATACAAAGCTGTTGATTCTGTTTGAAATATTTTCCAAATACAATTCTAGGAATACTATCCTCTTTTTCAAACCTTCTCGCATGTTGAAATGAGGTAAAGGAAACCCAAGGTAAAACAGAGTAAAAAATCATATTGGCATCTCCATCTCGTGGAGCAAAATCGGGGTTGCTTTTTAAGGCTTGTATGTTTTTATCTGCATTCTGAACATAACCCTGTAATTCATCATCCATGGGGAAATAGCAAAAAGCAAATGATTGATCATCTAATAATATGGTGCAGCCTGCCTGTGTTTTTTCGTATAACCTGATTTCATTATCTACAAATCGATATCTGAAATTTGGAATCTGTGAAATAGTTTTTTGTGATAAAAATAAACAAGCGTTTAGAAAAGAAAGAGAGTGAGTGTCACAGTACTCTTTTAAAATCTGGACATCTACATTAGCTGTTACATTGAAAAATGGAATATCGAAGGTTTTAAAAAACTCAAAAGTTGATTTTCTTGCCCATTTGTTAGGATTCTCTACCGTATACTTGTTCATGCTGGTTTATTTGGAGGCAAAAATAAAACCTAGGTTGAGGTGACCAATAGAAAATTTGTATGTTCGTGTTAAATAAATGATTATGAAATACTTTATCTGGTTTTTATCTGTGTTGTTATCTTTTGGAACCGCTTGTACGGAGGATAACTTTGATGAATACTCTAAAAAAGCAAAGGAGGCAAAAGCATTGGTAGTTGCTGAATTATTTGCACAACAAGAGTGTTGGAATAAGGGAGATATTGATTGTTTTATGACAGGCTACTGGAATAACGATAGTTTGATGTTTGTAAGTGGAGAAAACGTTTCTTACGGTTGGAAACAAGTTACTGAGAATTACAAAATAAAATACAGTTCGAAAGAACTAATGGGAGAGCTAAAATTTACAGTAGATAAAGTTCAAGCATTATCTGCTAACTCCATCATCTTAATAGGAGCATGGGACTTAAAAAGTGAAAGTGCAGATTCTGGCGGAAAGTTCACCTTATTATGGCGTAAAATTAATGGAGAGTGGAAAATTGTAATTGACCACACTTCATAAGACTATAGAATTTTATTTACTCTTTCAATGCTCATCTTTCTTTTTCGCTCATACCATTTTTTTCCAAATAAAAAGTTCATGGTTTTATCAAAAGGCATAGTGAATATTACGAAAATGCCTCCTTTCATTAAAGTAAGCGGATTACGAGCAAGCATTCTATAAGATACGGAAATACCACCATTTAAATAGGTGTTATAATGCCAGTAACCGCTTGGCATAAAAACCCCATCACCGGCTTCTTGAAGAATCTCATATCCTTGTGCTTTTTTTAAACCCGGCCATTTGTCAAAATCAGGATGGTCTAAATCCGCTAAGGAATGAGTATTAAATGGAACTTGGTATAAATATTTGCTTTCAGTAGGCGGGTAAAGAACTACCCGCTTACGACCATAAATTTGTGTAAGTAGTACATTAGAATTGTCTACATCATAATGTAATCTAACTCCGGTGTCTTTACCACCAAGAAACATAAAACCAAAAGACTTCATGATTCCCTTTTTAATGTATTTGGGACATGAAAAGTCTTTTTTAAGCATTGGAAAATGTTTGTACAAATCGTAACGGAACATTCTAATACTGGTAGGTTCATTTTTAGTAATTAAATCTAGAAACTCACGGAATGGAATTTTATAATCTGGATTTACAGTAGTAGAATAGGTATGACTAATGTTATTGTCATCAAAAACGCCCACATTAAGATCCCCCATTTCTTGTTTAAACCAATCAATAGTCCACTTTTCTCCTGCAGGTTGTTGTTTTGCTAACCCTTTTATTAACACAGGTTTTTGGGGTATTAAGTACTTCCTCCTGAAATCTTCAATGGTTAGATCCGCTGCATTTTCAACAGCGCAGTTTAAAGATAGGTTCAATTTCATTTTTTACTAATTCAATTCTGGTATACTTGAGGTGTACAAAGGTATTAACTCCCTTCGTTATACACATCAAAATAATATGTTTTATCTATTTGGGATAACATTAAAGTACCTGCGTAACTTATTTTAAAATAATGGTATAAATTTATTCGGATAGGTATTTATATCAACTACCTGCATAATGTTTTCATATGCAAAACTCAGTTATTTGAAGTTTAGTATGTCCGTCTACTAATTTCACATTGTATTATCGTTTTTGAATTGAAGGTAGTCTATAATTTTCTTCTCAGGGAATAGTGTTTAACCATCGTATTACCTCTTTTAGAGTAATTTTTTTTAGGCGTATTAAATATATATCCAATCTTTTTTTTGGAATTAAATTCCCGTAACGGGAATTTAATTGATAATCAATATGTTTAATTATCTCATTATAAAATACTTAGTATTTAGGAGTGTTGTTTGGTTTTGAAATAGAGAACACTGCTTTGATACGTTCTTATTTTAAAATGTTTGCTGTATTAATTTAAAGTCATCTTGATTGCGGTGATTAGTAAAGTAAACCACGGAGTCTAACATTTATCACACCATGAATATAAGTCAATTGAGTTTCGGGATCTACGTTCTCTATTTGTACAATGATTTTGGGAGTGTGTATCAGGCTAAGTTTCTGCACTAAGAATAAACAAGTGCGATTAATTTAGAACAGAGGCTGCTTTTAGAGGACTGAGCAAATTACATTATTAAAACTTTAATTATGATAAAAATTAAGTGGGAAACAGTTTTTAATTTTTTCATTATTAACCTTTTATTGTGCAGCCTCTTTTCTTGTGCCAAAACTGAGTTATATGGAGTATCAGGTATTGTTGTTGATGAGTATGGGAACTCTGTTTCTAACGCAACTATTGAAATATTTACGAGACCAGAGGATTGGTTAACTGGTCAAAATGTGTTGGTTACAATGGTATCGGATAGGAATGGAGATTTCGAATCCTCTAAGATTTATGAATCAGGTAGCTTTTACATTTTCGTGAAAAAATTAGACAGTAGTAATTGGAATATTAGAGATGTGGAACAGGCTATATATCCTCAAATTGAGCTTCCTTTAAGTAATAAAACAGTACAAGTGATAACGAGGAATAATATGAGTTTATTAGCCAATTCTGAATGGGAAATAACAAACGTATTACTCGAATATAGTAATGGCGATAATAATGTGACTGAGTGGCAATCAATTTGGGAATCAACCAATAATTGTATTAAAGACAATAGCCTGCATTTTGGAAAAGATTTAAGCGTAAGATTTTGTGAAGGTACTTACATGTGTATGGGAAGTAATATTAATGAATTAGGAGTGTTTGTGCCTCCCATGATATTTTCTTCAATGGGGTGCACTAATTTGATCCATACGAATCAGAAAGTGAAACCATTTGAAATTTCTGGTTGGACGGAGATGGAAGGTAAAGATGCGGTCATATACTTAGATTGTGATTTGGGTTTGAATCAGATATATTTGATTTATAAGCATACACCAAGTACAAAAAGACTCCATGTTTATTCGCGTTTTTAAAGGTGAAAATTTTCATAAAAAAAGCCATTGACTTTTAGTCAATGGCTTTTTTAGTTCAATTATTTTTTAAGTAAAAGTATTGATCTGTAGTAGTTTATTTGAATAGACTACCCTATAAAATTAATTATGAAATACAAATTGGTTGTTATCCACGGTAATATTTATTTCTGAACCGGAGCGAACGGAACCATTTAAAATACTTTTCGAGAGTTCATTTAAGAGTTCTCGTTGAATCACTCTTTTTACTGGCCTAGCTCCAAACTGCGGGTCAAAGCCGTTGTGAGCTAATAGTTTTATAGCTGCTTCAGAAGCTGTTACATTAATTTCTTGTTTTTTCAACATTTTTTTAACTCCGTTAAATTGAAGACGTACTATTTCTGTAATATCATTCTCATTTAACGGCAAGAACATCACTGTTTCATCAATCCTATTTAGAAATTCTGGTTTTAAAGTTTGTTTTAAAACTTCCATCAGTTTCAGATGGGTAAGTCTGATTATAGACTCTGGAACTTCTGTGGTGTATTTGGCAAATTCGTCTCGTATTACGTTTGAACCAATGTTGGATGTCATAATAATTATAGTGTTTTTAAAGTTAGCTACACGACCTTTATTATCGGTAAGTCGTCCATCATCTAATACCTGAAGTAAAGTATTAAAAACATCGGGATGTGCTTTTTCAATTTCGTCTAACAGAATTACAGAATACGGTTTTCTTCGAACAGCCTCGGTAAGTTGTCCTCCTTCATCGTAACCCACGTATCCGGGAGGGGCTCCTAAAAGTCTAGAAACGGAATGCCGCTCTTGATATTCACTCATATCTATCCTAGTTATGGCATTTTCATTATCAAATAAAAACTCCGCTAATGCTTTAGCTAACTCCGTTTTACCTACCCCTGTAGTACCTAAAAACAAGAAAGACCCAATGGGCCTATTTTGGTCTTGAAGTCCTGCTCTGGATCTACGAACAGCATCACTAACTGCTTTTATGGCTTCTTCTTGACCTACAACACGATGATGTAATTCGTTTTCTAAATTCAAAAGCTTTTCACGCTCACTTTTCAGCATTTTGCTTACGGGGATTCCGCTCCATTTAGCCACTACCTCGGCAATATCTTCGGCATCTACTTCTTCTTTTATTAATACCGAACCTTTATCTTTAAGATCGTTTAGTTTGCCTCCAAATTCCTCTAATCTTTCTTGGGCTTCTACTAACTTTCCATATCTAATTTCTGCGACTAAGGCGAAGTTTCCATCTCGCTCAGCTCTTGCCGCATCTACTTTAAATTGCTCTATTTCCTCTTTGGTATTTTGAATCCCTGATACCACTTCTTTTTCTCCTTGCCACTTGGCTTTAAGGGCGTTTCTAGTATCGCTTATTTCGGCAATTTCTTTATTTAAGGAGACTAATTTATGTGTGTCTTTTTCTCTTTTTATAGCCTCTCTTTCAATTTCTAATTGACGAATTTTTCTTTCTAGTTCGTCTAATTCCACAGGCATGGAATTCATTTCCATACGCATTTTTGCAGAAGCTTCGTCAATTAGGTCAATCGCTTTATCGGGTAAAAACCGGTCTGTGATATAGCGTTGTGATAGTTCAACTGCGGCAATGATAGCTTCATCTTTAATACGTACTTTATGATGAGCTTCGTATTTTTCTTTAATACCTCTAAGAATTGAAACCGCATCCTCTTCTGATGGTTCATCCACATTGACTTTTTGAAAACGTCTTTCTAAAGCTTTATCTTTTTCAAAGTATTTTTGATATTCGGCTAGAGTAGTGGCTCCAATTGCTTTTAATTCTCCTCTTGCTAATGCAGGTTTAAGAATATTAGCAGCATCCATGGCTCCTTCTCCCTTGCCAGCCCCAACAAGCGTATGTATTTCATCAATAAACAAAACGATTTCACCATTGGCAGAGGTGACTTCTTTTACAACAGCTTTTAGTCGCTCCTCAAATTCACCTTTAAATTTGGCGCCAGCTATCAAAGCTCCCATGTCTAGCGAGTATATGATTTTTGTTTTTAGGTTTTCCGGAACATCTCCATCAATTATACGATGTGCAATACCTTCTGCAATTGCTGTTTTCCCAACTCCTGGCTCGCCAATTAGTATGGGGTTGTTTTTTGTTCTTCTAGAAAGAATTTGAAGTACGCGTCTTATTTCCTCATCGCGTCCAATGACAGGGTCTAACTTTCCATCTTTAGCCGCCTGATTTAGATTAATTGCAAATTTGGTTAATGATTGGTAGTTATCTTCTGCATTCTGACTGGTTACTTTTTCACCTTGTCGGAGTTCTAAAATAGCTTTTTCTAGGTCTCTTTTATTAAGTCCGCTATCTTTCATCATTCGAGCAATTTGATCATCACCAATGAGTAAACCGTAAAGAATATGTTCTATTGAAGTGAATTCATCTGTTGCATTAGTTGCTTTATTCTCTGCATTACTCAGGGCTTTTGATGTGGCCTTTGATAAATATGGATTACCCCCTTCGATCTTTGGGTAAGATTCAATAATACTATTTGTAGTTTGGGTAAAACCATCAATTTGAACGCCTAGTTTTTTTAAGAGAAATGGAGTCACATTTTCATCTAACTGTAATATTGCGAGAAGTAAGTGGCCTGTTTCTATGGCTTGGTTTCCCTTTGATTGCGCTATGTTTTGAGCAGTTTGAACTGCATCTTGTGATTTTATGGTGAATTTATTAAAGTTCATGTGATATACTTTTTATGGATTCGATAGGAGATAGTCAAATACTATCCCAAAATCGTAATTCACTCAATAACAGGTAGTAATGTCATGTAAGCATCTGTTAATCAGCTATTTTGTCGGTACTTTAATAGTATTTCATGTAATAGTGTCGGTATTTGAAAAGTAAGTTGTAAAAAATATACTCATTAATTGAAGTGCTTTTCAAAGATGTAAACGGAGATTATTATTCATATTTGGTAGTAGAAGCGGTGTTAGTATCTGATGGAGCATCTTTTTGAACAAGATGCTTTCTTTCTTAAAGGTTGACGTATTCATTTTAGAATATTTCTTATTGTTTTCATTTTCATCTACAGCTTTGGATGAATCACTACTTTGGTTAATTGCATATTTCGCTTTAATGTATTAGTCTGAAGTAGAATAAGGAGTTAAAATATAGACATAGAGAAAGGTAATTAAAAAGTCCTAAAACCTGGTATCACTGGTCTTCATTCATTATTTAATGAATACATGAAAATATGTTTAAAGAAATGGTAGGCTAAGTTTTATGAATTTGTTTCCTGTTAAAATTAACCTTGCTTTACATTTGTATGAAAATAGCTAATGAAATATTTATATATAATAGTGGGATTGATTATGCTTAGTTTTAATGGGAAATCGCAAGATGTGGTGACACTTAAAAATGGAGATCAAATGGTTGGGGAATTAAAAAAGCTAGATAAAGGTGTTATTCAATTTTCGACAGATTACAGTGATTCAGATTTTAAAATTGAGTGGAGTGGAGTTCAGAAACTGACGACAACAACTAGGTTTTTAATTACTTTATCAAATGGGGAAAGGCTGACAGGTTTCATTTCAAATAGTGATTCTAAAGGATTAACTATTGCCACATTAGAAGGGCCAAGGGTAGTTGGTAATAATCAGGTAGTGTATTTGAATTCTGTGGAAGATGGTTTATGGAGCCAAATATATGCGAATGTCGATATAGGTTTTAATTTGACTAAGGCTAAAAACCTACGACAATTTACAGGTTCAGCTGGGCTGGGCTATCTTGGTCAGTCTTGGTCTTGGGATGCACGTATCAACACCTTGACTTCAAATCAAGACTCTGTAGCGAGTACGCAAAGAACAGATGGAGTAGTAAGTGTGAATTTATTTTTGCCGAATGATTTATTTGCGGTGGGTGCTATTGATTTTCTTTCTAATACGGAGCAATTACTGGAGTTGAGAACAAATTCTCGATTAGGTATTGGATATTATTTAGCACATAAGAATTATTGGTATTGGAATGTATCTGCGGGTATTGCCTACATAGATGAGCAGTACAGCAATGGCGAAAATTCTAAAGAAAGTATGGAGTCGTTTATTGGAACAGAACTTAATCTATTTGACCTTGGTGATTTTTCATTATTCACCAAGATAACCGCATATCCCGGTATTACGGAAGTAGGAAGGTTTAGAACAGATTTTAAAATGGATTTAAAATATAACTTACCATTAGACTTTTATGTAAAGGGCGGTCTAAACGTTAATTATGACAATCAGCCTGTGCTAGGAGCTTCAGAAACGGATTATGTTTTAAGTACTGGTTTGGGTTGGGAGTGGTAATTAGCTGTCTATTTGAGCGAGAATTTCTTGAGTTTGATTACGAGCCATCCAATGATAACTAGGATCTCTTCTAAACCAGGTGAGTTGGCGTTTTGCGTAGCGCCTAGAATTTCTTTTTATCAGTTCTATTGATTTTTCTAAGGTGATAGTGCCATCTAAATACTCAAATACCTCTGTATAACCTACTGTTTTTAAAGAGGTAAGGTTTCTATGTTGAATAACTGATTTAACTTCATTAATCAAACCAGAAGCGAACATATCATCTACTCTGGCATTTATTCTTTTATAAAGCTCTTCTCGAGGTCTATCGATTACAAATTTGATTACTTCGAAAGGTCTGTTGTCTTTTTGACCTTTTCTTAGTTCAGAATATTTTTTATCAGAACTTAAACAAACCTCTAATGCTCTGATAAGTCGCTGTGGATTATCAGAATCCATAGTTGAATAATAATTGGGATCTAATTCTTGAAGTTTAATCTGTAAAGATGCGATACCTTCGACTCGGAAGGTTTCCCTAAGTGCTTCTCGTACTTCTGATTTTATTTTAGGCATATCATCAAAGCCACGTGTAATAGCATCAATAAATAAACCAGAACCTCCGCATAGAATTGCATAGTCTTGGGTTTCAAAAATAGTGTTAATGACAGGAAGAGCTATCCGTTCAAACTCTCCAGCATTGATTTCTTGCGTAACTGAATGTGAGTTGATGAAATGATGAATTACCCCATTCATTTCATCTATAGTTGGTTTAGCTGTTCCTAATGATAGCTCTTTATAGAACTGTCTAGAGTCGCAAGAAACTATTTCAGCTTGTAATTTTTTTGCGATTTGAACACTTAACTCTGTTTTTCCAGAGGCTGTTGGACCAGTTATGACAATAAGTTTTTTCAAATTTTAGTAAGAGGGGTAATTGTTGTCCATGTCAAATTCATCATAATCTTCGTCATCATCAAATTCGTCTACAGAACCATCAATCATTTCTGACTTCATAGAACCAAACAGATCTTCTGCAGATTTGGAGTCTTGTGCAGGAGCATCTCCAACACTCAGAAGGATATTAGGGTAGCTAATATCGGCAGATACTTTTCCAGTAGAAACAACTTCTACAAAGAAGGTCCACATTACCATAAAATCAAAAACATACAACATTTTGTCTTCCGCAGCAGCAAGTGATTCTCCAATGAGAACATCTTTCATTAAACGAACGGTTTGCTTGTCATCCATGCTCATGTCCATTAACATAATTTCATCCCCACGTTCCCAAGCATCATCCGTTTCATAAAAGGATGCCATTTGAGAGTTGTCAAAGTTGAAATTTTCTTGAATCGTCACGTGCAGCTCTTCAAAAGTAGCATTGCTGAGCATTTCAATGTCTCTGAAAACATTGTTATCTCCCTCCGTATCAATTAGAATTCTTAATCTTAATGTTGTGCTCATCCGTTCCTATTATAAAATGCAAAAGTATTAAGCTTTTACGATATTAAAGCCCATTTCGGTGCCTATTTTATACATTAATTCAAGCGCTTCTTTAGGGTCGTTTTTTATTTGTCCTTCTAAAATGGCTTCTTTTATTTGAGCTTTAATGATGCCAATTTCCTTACATGGTTTAAGGTTAAACGTGTCTATAATAGTTTCTCCTGAAATAGGGGGTTGAAAATTGGATACTTGATCTCTTTCTTCCACTTCATTCATTTTATGACGAACACGAACAAAATTTTGTTTGTACTTTTTAACGCGGTAAGGATTTTTGGAGGTGATGTCGGCATCACATAAAATCATTAAATCGTTTATATCTTCTCCTGCATCAAATAATAGTCGTCTTACACCGGAGTCAGATACATTATCGTTAATCAAAGCAATAGGTCGCGAGCTTAAAAAGACCATTTTTTTGACAAATTTTAGTTTGTGGTCGAGGGGGAGTTTTAATCGTTTGAAAATTTTAGAAATCATTTTGGCTCCTAAGGCTTCATGACCATGAAAGGTATATCCCACTTTTTTGTCAAACCTTTTGGTAGGTGCTTTTCCTATATCATGAAATAAAGCAGCGTATCGTAACCAAACATTGTTGGTGTTTTTAGCAATGTTGTCAACCACTTCTAGGGTGTGGTAAAAATTCTCTTTGTGCGATTGTCCATCTTCTTCTGAAACACCTTTTAAAGCCGTTAACTCAGGAATAAGTAGATTTAAAATACCCGATTTTTCTAAAAGATTAAATCCTATAGAAGGCCTTGGTGAGCTCATTATTTTTTCTAATTCAACCACAATACGTTCTTTCGAAATTATGGAAATCCGTTCCCGTTGAGAGCTGATTGCTTCAAAAGCAATTTCGTCAATTTTGAAATTAAATTGACTAGCAAACCTAATGGCTCTCATCATTCTTAATGGATCATCGCTAAAAGTTTGAATGGGGTCTAAAGGTGTTTTTAAGATTCCATTTTTCAAATCTTTAATTCCATTAAATGGATCTAGTAGTTTTCCTTGATTTGGACCTGTTAGGGCAATAGAAAGAGTATTGATGGTAAAGTCTCTTCGTTTTTGGTCGTCATCAATAGTTCCAGGTGCAACTTCTGGGTTTCTAGATGCTTTAGAATAACTTTCTTTTCGAGCTCCAACAAATTCATATTCAATAGCATTGGACTTAATCATTGCCGTTCCAAAGTTTTTAAATATACTTACTGGAAGGTCTCCTAAAATTGAGGCAGTTCTTTGAGCTAATGCAATTCCACTATCAGAGGTTACAATATCTACATCTTTTGACGGACGACCTAAAAATAAGTCTCGAACCCAACCCCCAATAACATAGGAGTCTATATGTAATTCTTCCCCTGCTTTAACCACCGGAATAAATACTGGATGGGAGTTGATAATTTGCTCAATGTTGGATGTATCAATAGTGTCTAATGCATCCTGATTAAACTTAAAATAAAAATCTGTATGGCTCATTCAAAGAAAAATATTCGCTACAAAATTAATTAATGGAACGGGTATTTCTTCATAAAAGAAAACTTTGAAATGTTAAAATCAATGGGTAAGAAAATTGAGGGCGTAAAAAAAGAGGCGTAACAAGCTCCTCTTTTGAACTTAACAAATTAAACCATTGAAAATTAATCTATCAAATCCCTAAAACGTATGATTTGATTAGTTTCTGTTGGTTATTTCGACACAAATCATGTTCAATTTTTCAGTATTTTTTTTAATTAAGCGTTTAATTACTATACGTATTTAGTAATTATTAACAGGGTGAATAAATGAATGTTGGATGTGAAACTTGTTCATTGTTCCATGCGGCAGAGTAAAAATATGTTTAAATCTTATGTGTTTGAGTATCCCGACTGGTTATTCTGAAAGAGGTGTTTCACATAAGTATGTTCCTATTTTAAGAGATAGCTGTTAACAGCATTAATTCTAGTAGATTTATACATCGTTTAATTCAATTCCTGAATAGTATGAAAGATGAGAAATTATAAATTTACGGAGGGTTATACTTTCGTCAGTTGTAATTTTTTTTCCTAATTCAATTAGCGTAAACTCTAATAAATTATACCCAGCTAATTAGAAGTAATCAGAGTATAATTGGAGCGCTTTTCGTGCTCTATTTTCCATCGTCCAATATAGAAAACTATTCTGCCAAAATAAGCCTGAAATGGAGTTGGTAGACATGAATATACACTAGGCCTATAAAAAGGAAGACCTTGAATTAAAATTAAGTCTGAATTGGGTTTGAAGTTTATATTGGAATTGCGGTAGCCAAAAGTATTTATCGTTTTCTTTGAGGTGAATAATTGTTTTGATAATGAGTAAGTTAGTCTATAATTAACCAATTTGTAATGGGTGATGTGTTTCCACTTGCAAGTTGGGTAGGTAGTATCCAAACCTAGAATGTAAGGCATGAGTCATGATTTACATTTCATTTTATTATTGTCTCAAAATTGTTATAGTTTCCATATAATGCCGTTATTCGAGAAACATAGTTATATGCTTCTAGACCACGGCAATATCCGTAGTATACTTCGGGATCCTTATAGTACTTAGATTTGGACAGTTTGACAATCATATCTTCGACATTCTGATCCCAAATAGTGGGGTCTTTCCCATATTTTTTTGCTAAACGTTGTGCATCAAATACGTGTCCCTTACCCACATTATATGAGGCTAATGAAAATTTTATTGCCTGAGAAGAATCAGGAATTACAGAGGTCCAATAGTGAAATAGTATTCCGTTTAACTTAACTCCCATTTTAATATTTTCTTTGGGGTTAAATATATCGGTGTGATTGGGGTTTAAACTATTGGCAGTTAGCGGCATTATCTGCATTAAACCTTGGGCTCCTGCCCAGGATGTTTTGTTAGGTTGAAATCCTGATTCTACCCTAATTTGTGCCGCAACTAGCTTCCAATCCCATCCAATTTTTTCTGACTCATTTTTAATGATAACATCATAGGGTGATATTTTGCCATTTTTAAGATTATAATTACTCTGAATTCGCGTATTCATACTTTCTGTATTTTTAAAATACTTATTGTATGTCATATTCCAGAATGTAGAGTTTTTGTTTTTTTGAATCCAGTGATTTAAGGTGTCTGTCAGTGTGTTCGAGTTTTTGGGCAATGCCCAAGCAATATTTTGATTAAAGCTCACAGGGGTCTTCATATCCACATTAGGAAAGTATCTGACAAAAAACTTTGCCGTATATTCATCAGAAACAGCATATTTAAATTGATTTTGACTAATAAGAGTCATCATGCTATCTACGTCTATTTCACCATCATAGGTTATGATATGTATACTATCGCCTATTTCATTTTGTAAACTAATAATACGCTCGTAATACGAAGATCCTAATTCTACAAATACTGTTTGATTGGCTAGTTTTGTTAAATCTCTTAACAAGTGTTTTTCAAGTTTTGACTTAGACCATTTTTTATATCCTTCCGGTTTTTTTTGAATGAGTACTTGCCTAGTTTGAGTTATGGGATATGAAAAATCAAAATTCTTTTTACGGTCTCCTAACACGGTTATACCCGAAGCAATTATATCTGCCTTGTGCTGTTTTAGAGAATCAAATGCATCAGGAATAGAAGCGACCTTTATCACCTCTAATTTCACACCTAACTCTTTACAAAACCTAGAGAGCAATTCGTATTGATAGCCCATAGGTCTACCTTTATAAATAAAGTAACTCGTAGGATCGTTGTTGATTATGGCGATTAGTTTACCTCTCTTTAAAATAGAGTCAATATGCAAACCTACTTCCTCGATGTTATTTTCAGAAACCAGGGTGTTCTCCGTGTTATTGCTATTATCACACGATACTATTGAAAGCCCAATCAAAAAATAAATCCATTTTAATTTCATGAAGCTAAAAATTTAACCGTACCAAAGAAGATCGTCATAACGAATACGATTAAAACAAGTACTTTAAGTGCGCCTTGAGAATGAGGGCCTAATTGTTTTAAGTCACTTCTATACGCAAAAACCATTGCGAGTATAAAAAGGGATAAAAAGAATGATGCAAAGTATAATTGTCCTTGTGTAAGTGCCATGTTAATTTTGTTTTACTATTATTTGAGCTCCTTCATGAGCTATAACCTTTATCGATGTTCCTTTTTCAATATATGCCCCTAAAGAGGTAGCATCAAAATGTTGTTGGTTGATAATAACTTTACCGGAGGGATGCAAATCAGTATGGGTTGTCCCATTTTGTCCAATAAGTAATTTATTTGAATTATCTACCCCCACAAATCCATCTTCTATTTTTTGTTCGCTACTCAAAACTAATCTTTTCATGTTTCTTGAATCCAACATTTTTGGTAATAAGATCAGGGTGAGAATGGCCATAACTAAGGTCGCCATAAGTACGACAGAAAGTGAAGTTAAAATTCCTTCATAACTAACCATAGAAAAATCAAATTGCACGTTTTCAACCATGCTAAGAGTTAAGCCTGTAAAAATTAATATAATTCCTAATACACCGGCAATACCTGTTCCGGGAATCAAGAATACCTCAACCGCAACCGCAATAATTCCAATGAAAAACAGAATTATCTCCCAGTTTTCCGCAATTCCTTGTAGATAAAGAGGAGCGAAAAACAATAGCGCTGCTGCAAACGATGCAGCTATTGGAAAGCCTAGTCCAGGTGATTGAAGTTCAAAATAAACTCCGCCTAACATCAACATAATTAGAATACCACTTATAGCAGGGTTGATTAACCACGCGATTAATTTATTTATGGATGTGGGTTGATATGTAATGATTTCATGATTTTCTAATTGAGTTAAAACAAGTAATTCATGCAAATTGTTTACTTCTCCTTCGCAATACTTATTTTTTATGGCTTCTGCCACAGTAAAAGTCAAAAGCTTGCCTGTTTCTGTTATTCCAAGAATAGCAATATCTTGATCTACCATAGCTTCTGCAATATCAGGGTCTCTGCCTGTAACTTCTGCAGTAGCTCTCATTTTACTTCTAAAATAAGATTGATACTTGTCAATAGCAGGTTTTCCATCCTGCGTAACCACTGTCGCAGCGCCAATACTTGAGCCAGGGGTCATGAAAATTTTGTCGCACGCTATCGATATTAACGCCCCAGCCGAAGCGGCATTATTGTTAATTAGCATATAAATAGGAGTTTCAGATCGTAAAATGGCTGTTCTTATAGAGTCGGCCATCTCCACACCTCCGCCATAGGTATTCATGTTGATAATGATCACTTCAGCATTGTTTTGCTTAGCTTGATGAATGGCCACTTTGAAATTATGCCAAATTGGTTCCGCAATTTCATCCGCAATTTCAAAAACAAATACTGTATTAGAGTCATTTTCAGCCATTACAACGGGTGAATTTGTTCCTAAACCAATAATTAAAAAAATAAATAGTTTTATATAGTGACTCATCAGCTATAAAAGTAATTCAATTGGTCAATAACTAGGTATAGGCTTCTGTTTTTGTTAAAAAGTTAATTTCCATTAAATGCCAAGTACCTGTGAAATTGAAAGTATTAAAATGAGTAATTTTGTACCCGTATAATAACAAAATAGTTAGAATGGATAAAATTAATTTAAAAGGGTTTCCAATTCAGTTAGTGGATGATGTAACGGAGGTAGGTGTAACAGCTGAAGATGTAACTCTTGTAAATAAAGAGTTAAACGAGATAAGTTTGTTTGATTTAGAAGCGGATGTAAAAGTATTGGTATCTGTTCCTAGTCTAGATACGGGTGTTTGTCAAGCAGAAACAAGACGGTTTAATGAAGAATTAGGTAAAAGAAAAAACACTTTGGCGTTAATTGTTTCTAAGGACTTACCTTTTGCGTCTAAACGTTTTTGTGAAACAGAAGGTTTAGATAATGTAATGCCTTTATCTGATTATCGTTATGGTGATTTTGGTAAAGAGTTTGGTACAGAAATGGTGGAAGGAGCATTGAAAGGTTTGTTAGCTCGCGTAGTTTTTGTGCTAGATAAAGAAAATAAAGTGGTGCTTACGGAAGTATCTAATGATATTTTGGAAGAGCCCAATTATGAGGTGATTTTAAATAAGGTAGACGAAATGCTAGGTTAAAAATAATGAAATATCTTCTATACATAGTAGGGTTTATGTTTTCCTCTTATGCCTTTGGGCAAGAGGTTTACAAGACTCCTGCAACTATAGAAAACGGAGATACAATACCTGTCATAACGCTAACCAAATACCAAGTAATAGCAAGACGAACGTGGAAGTCTAGAGCAGAGTTTAATCGATTTAAGCGATTAGAGAAGAAAGTGGTCAAAGTGTATCCCTTTGCACATTTAGCGGCAAATAAACTCGAATTGTATGCCATAGAACTACAACGCGTTAAAACGGAAAAAGAAAAAAAAAGGTTTTATAAAAAGATAGAAAAAGAAATTAAGCTAGAATACGAGGGAGAATTACGAAAGCTTACCGTTTCTGAAGGTCGTATTCTGATAAAGTTGTTGGATAGGGAAACAGGAAATACTTCTTTTTCTTTAGTATCGGAGTTACGTGGTAAATTCTCTGCTTTTTTATGGCAAGGTTTAGCTCGAGTTTTCGGTCACAATCTTAAGTCTAAATATGACCCAGAAGGGGAAGATAGAGAAATTGAGTTTATTGTTCAACGTATCGAAAGAGGGATTTTATCTCTTCAGTAGCTTCAGAGTATAAAATGTTTTCAGAAAAATTAGTTATAGTTAATTAAATTTTTAATACAATAATGTGTACATATTGTTACATTATTTTCATTTCAAAAATTGCAACTTTGTTGTTACTTACGAAGTAGTTTAGTTGCTAATTCGAATTGTTTATTAAATAATATAAGATTTATAAAATGTCAGAAGAGATAGAGCACTTAAAATGTTTAATTATTGGATCTGGACCTGCGGGTTATACCGCTGCTATTTATGCGGCACGTGCCGACATGAGACCGGTAATGTATACAGGGATGGAACCAGGGGGGCAGTTAACCACAACTACAGAGGTAGATAATTTTCCGGGGTATCCTCAAGGTGTAGATGGTACCACCATGATGGAGGATTTAAAAAATCAAGCTGTACGTTTTGATACAGATGTGCGATTTGGTCATGTTACGGATGTTGATTTTTCTAGTGTTCCTCACAAAGTAACCGTAGATGGTAAAAAGAAATTAACAGCTGATTCTATTATTATTTCAACAGGAGCATCAGCTAAATGGTTAGGTCTAGAAAGTGAACAAAGAATTAGAAAAGCAGGAGGAGGTGTTTCTGCATGTGCTACTTGTGATGGTTTTTTCTATAAAGGAAAAGAGGTAGCCATTGTGGGTGCAGGTGATTCAGCTGCTGAAGAAGCAACTTTTTTAGCTAAGCTATGTAGCAAGGTCTATATGATCGTAAGAAAAGATGAAATGCGTGCTTCAAAAGCAATGCAACATAGAGTCAACTCTACTCCGAATTTAGAAGTGCTATACAACATGGAAACTGAAGAGGTTCTTGGAGATCAAGTTTGCGAAGGTGTTCGTTTGGTAAATAATGTTTCGGGCGAGAAAAAAGACATTAAAGTAGATGGCTTCTTCGTAGCTATTGGGCATAACCCTAATACGGATATTTTTAAAGAGTATATTGATTTAGATCCGGTTGGGTATATTAAAAACATTCCAGGAACTTCAAAAACTAATATATCAGGTGTTTTTGTAGCGGGTGATGCGGCAGATAGTGTTTATCGTCAGGCAGTTACGGCTGCTGGCACTGGTTGTATGGCCGCTTTAGATGCCGAAAGATACCTTTCGGAGATGGAGTAATTCATCCCTGAATTGACCATATAATCACAAATATTGAAATATAGGGGAGGCAATTGCCTCCTTTTTTTTTATATTGGTCAAAAATCTCACACATATTGAATTTATTTATTCTTTCACTCATTACCTTTCTTATTCCAGTGGGTGTTTTATCCATTGGATTATTGGATATATATTCCAACAGAAACTCAGGAATTTCTAGAACACTATTTAGTGCTTTTCTGCTTAGTGTCTTAAGCTTCTTCTTGTTTAACTTAATGACAGAAGTGGAAATGGGTGAAACTCAAATTCTAGGATTTGTAATTTTAATGCCTTTCTCTTTACTTGCCGGTCCATTAATGTTGATGTATCAAAAATCATTAATGGGTGAAAAACGTAAGCTTTTAGGTCATGTACGTATCATCTTGAATTTCCTACCCTCTATTTACAGTGTAGTTATTTTATTTTTTGGAATTTCTGTTTTTTCCATGCAAGAGGTAAATCAAATATTAACGACTCAGAAACTCAACTCTGGAGATACGCAGAAGGTAATAGCGAGAGTCGTTTTAATTTCAGCTCATATTATTTGGTATGTTCAATTGTTTTGGTACAGCTTAAAAATACACAGCGTATTTGTTGCGCAAAAGAAGAAGTACGGAAAATTCTATGCCCAATATGAAGAACGGAATGAAAAGTTGATGACTAGAATTGTGCTCATTTTAATGATGGTGGGTATTTATGATTTAATGTTCTGGATAGTTAGAGTTAGGAGTCCTTATTTAATGATTTTAGTTAATGTGACTTTTGGGATTGGCTTAGCTTACATGGTAATGGCTGGAAGAGAGCAAATCGATATTAAGCGTTACAGAATGTATAAACTTGATTCGCATAAACACGAATTAGATAAGGCACATCCTCCGGCCGGTTATAAAAGAAGAAAAAAACACGTTGTTAAATGATTTTTTTAATTTTTTATGATATCCTTTGTCAGAGCTCATATCCGCAGCTTTTTTTAACTCTACATCATATTTTTTAAATCTCAAATAGCGTAGTCTAAATCGATTTTATGATAGTGTTGTGATGTTCTTTGGTGAATATTTCGTAGACTGCTAAGGTTACGTTTGTAAAGTTAACCCTCATTTTCTCTAGTAGTTATGCCAAATACCATTGAATTTTAACGGATGAGTGCGTCCAAAATTAAATGCAGTTCTGGCCCTTCTTTATTCCTTCCTTAGCTGAAGCAGACAGCTATTAGTCTCAGAATAGCTAGTCACATTATTCGGTAAATGACATTCGTTTATTATGATGAAACGAAACTTAATGATTCATAATGTACATTTTTGTAGGTCTTACTTAAAGATAATTGTTGGTGTCAATACTAACCTATAATAAATGTAATTTGGAAAACATAGGCACAAAAAAAAGCGACCCAAAAGGGTCGCTTAATACTATACTGAAAGAGGTGCTAGTAAAAATAACTAAAGCCTATATTTACGTTTAAGTAAGAATGTGATTGGTACCCGTTAGATGGAAGGATGTAATGGTACTTTGAATTCACAAAGAAATCGGCAGATCCACCGGTAGGAATTAAAACCCCTACTTCTGGGTAAAAACCAAAATTCCAACTATCTTGATTGTCTGTAAACCCGCTAATATCAAATCTTTGTAGAACTCTGTATAAACCGGCTCCAGCTCCAACAAAAGGGATTATTTTCCCTTGTGGATTAAAGTGGTAACTAGCGGTAGCTGTCATTGGGAAATAGTTGAAATATCTTAATTGTGTTCCCGTTACGACTAATCTAGAGTCTGGAATTTCAATTGTTCCGAAATCTACTTTTTGGCTAAAAATTTGCCAGGAGAGATTGACACCTATAGATAGGTTATCGGTAGTCATCTTTTTCCATTCTAAGCCCATAGCACCCCAACTGTAATTATCAATAAAGTCAGCGCTTTCTCCCATTGGCATTGCGGTGTTATACGTAATGCCGAAGAAATTATCTTGCGCATTCATACTTATCGACAGAATAGCTCCTATTATAAATAGTTGTAATTTTTTCATCTTAGTTTAAATTTAAATAGGGTGATTGACCGAAAGCTTGGTTAATATCTCTAGTAATTCTAGAAGCAGAACTACCACTAGATAAAATTCCATTTAATCCACCAGTCCACATAATTACAGGTGCAGAATCATCCATAGGGTAATTCTTCACATCGGTTATATACATCATTAATGTACCTGTAGTGTAGGAGTAATATGAAGTTCCGTAGCCTGGGTAACCCCATCCTGGGTATCCCCAACTTGGATAACCCCAATAACCCCAACTTGGGTAATAAGAAACGCCAACTACTTTGCTGTTCCATGATACCGCTTCAATATACACATCAGGTGTGTCTCCTGGGTTAGCTTCAATCCAACCCATGTTCATTAAATTCGAATTCATCGTACTTAATATCAAATTAGATGTTTCCACTGGGTAATCTGGTTTTCCTTCTGAAGAGTCATATAGAATTTCAACGGAATCGTTTAAGATGTATGTTTTGTAGGCTTGGAAGTCAATGTTTTCTCCGAAAACTGTTCCAACCACATCAAGGTCAGCAATCGTGCGATCTTTTTCAGGGTAACAAGAAGCAATTATTCCTACGATACATAAGAAGGAAAGCCATTTAGTGATTTTCATATGTGTTTCAATTTAATTATTTGACCTACAAATTTAACCTTTTTTAATTCTATAGCCAATAGTACGGAATGTGTTTATCCTGTCAGTGTTAACGGAAAAACTGTCACCGATTTTTCCAATTTAGAGATTGTTTATTTAATTCAGCGCCATGCTGTCAGTAGTAACTGAGTTGGTATGTGAATTGATTAGAGAGGTTATAAAATTGATAAAAATGGCAAAAGGAAAAATAAAAGTAGAGTCGGGAAATATATTCCCAGTAATAAAGAAATTTTTGTATTCTGATCATGAGATTTTTCTTCGAGAATTAGTTTCTAACGCAATTGATGCGTCTTTAAAATTAAAAGCACTGAAACAAGTAGGTGAGTTTAATGGAGACGTAGAAGATTTAATGGTAGAGGTGAAAATCGATAAAGAAGCGAAAACCTTAACTATTTCTGACCAAGGTATTGGGATGACAGAAGAGGAAGCCAATAAATATTTAAATCAAATGGCGTTTTCGGGAGCTGAAGAGTTTCTTGAAAAGTATGAAAAAGAAGGAAAAGAAGCTGGAATCATTGGTCACTTTGGTTTAGGTTTTTATTCTGCTTTTATGGTATCAAAAGAGGTAGAGGTTATTACAAAATCTTTTACGGGCGCTGATGCCGTTAAGTGGGTATGTGATGGTGATCCAGAATATACAATGGACATTACCGAAAAAGAAGCTAGAGGTACGGATATCGTTCTTCATTTGGATGATGATTCACAGGAGTTTTTAGAAGAGAGTCGCATTTCTGGTATTCTAAACAAATACTGTAAATTTTTACCGATAAGAATTAAATTCGGAACAACTACAGAGTCTTATGATGATCCTTCTGGAGAGAAAGATGAAAATGATAAAGTGAAACAACTTCAAAAAGAAGTAGATAACATTATCAATAATCCAACTCCAGTATGGACAAAGAAACCTTCAGATTTAGAAGATGTTGATTATAAATCTTTTTACAAAGAATTATATCCAGCAACATTTGAGGAGCCTTTATTTCATATTCATTTAAATGTTGATTTTCCTTTCAATTTAACGGGGGTATTGTATTTCCCGAAGTTGGCTAATAATATTCAAGTTCAGAAAAACAAAATTAACTTATACTCTAACCAAGTATTCATTACCGATAACGTAGAGAATATTGTACCGGAATTTTTGACTATTCTTCACGGGGTAATTGATTCTCCAGATATTCCTTTAAACGTTTCTAGATCTTACCTACAGGAAGATCAACAAGTGAAGCAAATTTCATCTCACATTTCTAAGAAAGTAGCCGATAAATTGGCTTCTATGTTTAAGAAAGATAGAGCTGATTTCGAAGCGAAATGGGATGACATTAAAGTATTCATGGAATATGGTGCTTTAACGGATGAGAAATTTTTTGATAGAATCAAGAAATCTTTATTATTCAAAAGTGTAGACGGTAGTTTTGCTACTTTGGGTGAGTATGAAGAAAAAATTAAGGTAAATCAAACGGATAAGGACGGTAAGATTGTTTACTTATACAGTGATAACGTTGTTGATCAGCATGTTTTTGTAGAAAGTGCTAAAAACAGAGGTTACGATGTGGCCGTATTTGATACTCCGCTTACTCCTCATTATGTTCAGTTTTTAGAATCAAAGTTAGAAAATGCATCTTTTGTACGTGTAGATTCTGATACGATTGATAAATTGATCAAAAAAGACGAAGAAGTTAAGTCTAACTTGACCGAAGATCAAGAAAAGGAATTGAAAGAGGTGGTCGAAACGTTAGTAGATAAACAACAATACACCGTTCAATTTGAAGCTTTATCTGAGAATGATGCTCCAGTAATTATTACGCAGCCAGAATTTATGCGTAGAATGAAAGATCAACAAGCCATGGGTGGTGGTGGTGGTATGATGGGAATGGGTAATTTCCCAGATATGTACAACTTAGTAGTAAATGCTAATCACGCTTTGACGAGTAAGATTTTAATAGAAGTAGATGCAACAAAAAAATCAAATTTGGCACAACAAGCTATCGATTTGGCTTTGTTGTCTAAGAATTTACTGAAAGGAGAAAAATTGAGTGCTTTCTTAAAAAGAAGTGTCGAATTAATCGATTAATAAAATGTAAGAAAGGGGCTTCTGAAAAGAACGCCTCTTTTTTTTTGCTGATTTTACGCCATAGTTACCTAAATATAGAATTATGAAAAAAGTATTAAATATAATTATTGTTGCAGTTATTGCTTTAATGACCTCTTCTTGTGGGTACAACTCTATGGTTGAAAAACAAGAGAGCGTTGTGAAAACTTGGGCGAATGTGGAAACACAATACCAACGAAGAGCAGATTTGATTCCTAATTTAGTCAATACGGTTAAAGGATATGCGGAACATGAGAAATCAACATTAACTGCTGTAGTAGAAGCGAGAGCAAAAGCAACCTCTGTAAATATTGACCCGAGTAATATGACTTCGGCAGATATGCAAAATTTCAATGCGGCTCAAGGAGGTTTAGGAAGTGCCCTTTCTAAATTAATGGTAGTAGTAGAGAAGTATCCAGATTTAAAAGCCAATGAAAGTTTTATGCAATTGCAGGCACAGTTGGAGGGGACAGAGAACAGGATATCTGTAGCTAGAAAGAATTATAATGATGTAGTAGGAGATTATAATACGTACATAAAAAAATTTCCCAAAAACTTTATTGCAGGTTGGTTTGATTTTGAATCAAAACCATACTTTGAGTCTAAAGAAGGTTCTGATGTCGCTCCTGTAGTTGCATTTTAGGGAGAACTAAATAAAAAATTCCTACATATCTCGATACGAAAGTATCGGGATTTTTTTTGACGTCATTTAAAACTAGTGTGATTAAACTGTTTAGGTGGAAATAAACCGTATAATTTCTTTCTCTGCCCAAGTGATTTCTAATTTCCTTACCGATTCAATGAAACCTACATGTCCACCATATTTAGGTACCATCATATCAAGGTATGGGTTGGAGTTTACTTCTTGAAATGGGTAACATTGTCTGGCTAAAAATGGATCATTTTCTGCATTAATAATTAAGGTGGGTATAGATATAGCCAGGAGGTATGGCTTACTGCTTGATTTTGTCCAGTAATCTGCCGCACTAGAAAATCCATTTGCAGGAGCCGTGAAGTGTTCATCAAATTCTAAAAACGTTTTTGAACTCAATATTTTCAATGTGTCCAATTCTCTCTCTGGAAATAGCTTCACTTTCTCCACGTATTTTGCTTTTAAGGTGCGTAAGAATCGAAACATGTAGAGTTTATTTTGGGATAGGGCTAGTTTGTAAGAAGAGCTTTCTAAATCAACAGGCGTTGAAATAGCGACTACTTTTTTTATTCTTGGATGAATAGAAGCTCCTTGTTCACCTACATATTTTAATCCAATGTTACCACCCATACTAAAGCCAACATAGAAAATAAAAGGGTAGGTGTATTCTTGTAGAATATGCTGGATTACTATTCTTAAATCATCGGACTTACCGGTATGATAAGACTCAAATTTATGGTTCAATTCACCGCTACATCCTCGCCAGTTTATAGCTACTACATCATAACCGATTGGAACAGCATTTTTTGTTAACCCAGTTACGTATGAGGAGGCAGAGCTTCCTTCTAATCCGTGCCCAATTATGAGCAGCTTATTATTGCCATTGGTATTCCAGTCTAAATCTAAATAGTCACCATCATCCGTAGTTATTCTTGTTCTTTTATAGGGGAGGCAACCTTTTCTCAACAAAGTGGGCCAAATCGTACTTAGGTGACTATTCTTTAATGGAAAAGAGGGATTGAAAAGACTCATAACTGAATGATATGTTATTTGGCCTCTTTTTCTTTTTCCGCTCGTTTTGCTTTTTGCATTGGGTTTTCGCCTATCGCTTGACGTCTGTTTTGCCTTTTTGACTGATAAATATCAAATCTAGAAGGCTGCGTTTGGTTTGGCCAATAGTTATTTCCTCTTTCAATATCAGCCGTTTCTAGAAATGGATCAAGTACTACCCGTACCATTTTCTTATCAAACCAAAATAATTTTGTGGCTGTAGTACCTTTCTTTCTCCAAATTTCTGCAGGAATTCGTTCTACATGTTTGGTTCCATCTTCAAATTCAAACTCTAAAATGATTGGCATCACTAATCCACCAACCAGTTCAAACTTCAATTCATAATAGTTCATATTGGTATCTATAAAAGCAACTTCTTCATCCGATAACCCCTTCATGTAACTCTCATATTTATTTATATCCAAGATATCAAAGGCATATGGGTCTAGTTTGTCGTAAAAATCGTTCATTGATTCATCTTCGTCTACAATACTTGGAGCGGCATTTTCTTCCCTAATTGTACCAATGTCTATTGTTTTAGAAGCATCTGATGATTTCTTAGCTTTCGATTCAATTTCTGGGTTTTGGGTATTTACCTTATACCATTTCACATCCGTTAATGCAATATCAACATTGTCAACCGTATAATACCAACCTCTCCAAAACCAATCTAAATCTACCGCAGAAGCATCCTCCATAGTTCTGAAAAAGTCAGCTGGAGTAGGGTGTTTAAAAGCCCATCTTTCTGCGTACGTTTTAAAGGCATAGTCAAATAACTCACGCCCCATAATGGTTTCACGTAGTATATTTAGAGAGGTGGCTGGTTTTGCATATGCATTGTTTCCAAATTGTAGTATAGATTCTGAGTTGGTCATAATTGGAACCATGGAGTTTGACTCGCTACTCATGTAGGGAACAATGTGTTGTGCAGGCCCTCTTCTTGATGGGTAGTTCTTATCCCATTCTTGTTCCGTAAGGTATTGTACAAAAGTGTTTAAACCTTCATCCATCCAGGTCCATTGTCTTTCATCAGAATTAATAATCATTGGAAAAAAATTGTGCCCTACCTCATGAATAATTACGGACTGCATTCCATGTTTAGTTCCTTCCGAATAGGTACCATCTTTCTCTGGTCTACCTCCGTTGAAACAGATCATAGGGTATTCCATACCAATCCATTTAGAATGGACAGAAATTGCCACTGGGTAAGTGTAATCAATAGTATATTTAGAATAGGTAGCAATGGTATGCGCCACCACTCGGGTAGAATACTTTTCCCATAAAGGATTACCTTCCTTAGGGTAGTAACTCATCGCCATAACCGTTTTATCTCCCACTTTAACACCCATGGCATCCCAAATAAATTTTCTGGAAGATGCAAATGCGAAATCTCTTACATTTTCTGCGTAATAAGTCCAAGTTTTAGTTTTAGAAACATTTCCTTTTTCTGCTTCTTCCGCTTCCTTTTGATTAACAATCATCACAGGTATATCAGACGTTTTGGCCTGCTCAAATCTTTTTCTTTGCGTTGAAGTAAGCACAGAAGATGCATTTTGTAATGAACCCGTAGATCCAATTATATGATCCGAAGGAACAGTGATACTTACTTTATAATTCCCAAAGGTTAGAGCAAATTCTCCTCCCCCTAGAAATTGTTTGTTTTGCCATCCTTCTACCTCATTATAAACAGCCATTCTCGGGTAGAACTGTGCAATGGTATACAGGTAGTTGCTATCTTCTTCAAAAAATTCATAACCACTTCGACCACCAATTTCCATTCTATTATTAATGTTGTACCACCAAGAGATGTTAAAACTCATTTTATCTCCGGGTTCAAGAGCAGAAGATAAATCCACGCGCATCATAGTTTTATTAATGGTATAAGAAAGGTCTTTCCCGTTACTGGACTTAACCTCTGTTAAATTAAAGCCACCTTCAAAATCGTTATGTAATCCTTTCATGGCTCCAAAGGATATTCCTTTTTTTCCAAGAGAAGATTGCCTGATTTTTTTTGTGTCAGAATCTTGTGCACGCATATTTTGGTCCAGTTGAATCCATAGATAAGTTAAGGGATCCTTAGAGTTATTATGGTAGGTGATAGTTTCTTTACCCGTAATAGTTTGGTTTTCATCATCCAAAATCACTTCAATAACGTAATCCGCTTGTTGCTGAAAATACTCTGGCCCTGGAGCTCCAGAGGCCGAACGATACATGTTTGGGCCAGGTAACTCTTCCTTTAGCTGTTTAAATTTATTGGTGCTATAAGAGGTAGAGTTGTTTATGGTTTTTTGGCCAAAGCAAGATGCTGTGACCAAAATCATAATACTAAGAAAACCTGTTTGAAGGATGTTATTCATATAAAAAAATTAGGAGTGCAAAGAAAAAATTTTAATTGAGACTGCAAATACCATTAGTGTAAAAGATCCTCATTTCATAATAATTAAAGGGACCTGAGCTTGGTCGAAACGTGTTGGCTTTTACCTAGTCCAGGTTGCGTTTGTTTTTTCTGAAGACAGCAAGGCCTTCTGAGTTTGGGTACCTCGTTTATACGCTACTATATTTTGTTGATCTTGAAACACATGGTTCAATACGGACGTGTAATAGGTTAAGGATGAAAAGGAGGGAAGGTCGGTAAATTGAAAATATATCGTAGTTCGGTCAGGGTTACTTTCTGTGGGTAAAAATGAAAAGCCTTTAAGAACGACTCCATCCATTAAAATGGTGGTTTTATTTTGTACGTATAATTGAATCAAACTATCGTTCGCAGAATTAATGGTCCCTTCTCCCAAAAAGAATTTTTCTGGCTTATAATCTAATTTTATAGCAGTCTCTAAATCATCTGTAAATACGTCTATTGAAAAAGTTAAGTTTCTGGACTCTTCTTTAAATTCAATTTCGGTATAAGAAACATGATATGGATGTGGGGTGGAGGAACTAAGTCCTAATATTAATAGGAATAATGGCCATAAAAGTAAAATGCCTTTGCTATTTATACTCGTCAATAACCCTTTTTCAAATATTGTCTTGTCGTACCACATAATCGCTGTATTTTGCCGCCCAAATTTATAATGAAAAAATCAAATATGTCCATATTTAAGAAAATTGCCTTATTAAGTGCGGTTGCCCTTACTACTATTGGTAGTGTAAATGCACAAGATGCTGATACCGTTAGAAATACAGAAGACGGTGGGTATTTATTTACCATTAATAATAGTATTGAAGCAACCGATGTAAAGAACCAATACCGTTCTGGAACGTGTTGGAGCTTTTCTGCTCTTTCATTTTTTGAAGCAGAAATCGAACGAATGACGGGTACGAGATACGATCTTTCTGAAATGTTTGTGGTTTGGCATACGTATTCAGACAAAGCCACAAAAACAGTTAGAATGTATGGTGAATTAAACTTTGGACCTGGTGGCGCTTTTCATGATGTGGTATATGTGATGAAACATTATGGTATGGTTCCAGATACCGTTTACACGGGACTAAACTATGGTTCTGAAAAACACATGCATAGTGAAATGGATAAAGTGTTAAAGGCGATGGTAGATGTAATTGTTGATAAACCAAATAAAAAATTATCAACGGCATGGAAACCAGCTATCGAAGGAACGTTAGATGCCTATTTAGGTGAGCTTCCAACAGAATTTGAATTCGAAGGAAAAAAGTATACCCCTAAAAGTTTTTTAGAAAAAACGGGTTTAAATCCGGATGATTACATTGCGTTGACTTCTTTTAACCATCACCCATATTATTCTGAGTTCGCAATAGCAGTTGCTGATAATTGGTTATGGAAAGACTTTTATAACCTTCCTATAGATGAGTTTATGACAGTAATGGAAAGCTCTTTAAGTAATGGGTATTCTATTGCATGGGCGGCAGATGTAAGTGAGAAAGGTTTTTCTTTTAGAGACAGACTAGCTGTTGTTCCTGCCGATTTAGATAACATAATATCTAAAGGTAAGGATAACAAAAACTTTAGCGATGCCGGAGCAGAGAAGAAGGGTTCTGCATTTGATGCACCGGTTGAAGAATTAGTGATTACTCAAGAAAATCGTCAGATGGCTTATGATAGTCAAGAAACAACAGATGATCATGGAATGCATATTACTGGATTAGCGACCGATCAACATGGCACGAAATATTACATTGTGAAGAACTCTTGGGGAACTAAGAATAATAGTGATGGGTATTTTTTCGCTTCGGAGGCTTATGTAAAATATAAAACTATGAATATTTTAGTTCATAAAGAGGGTATTCCAAAAGGGTTGAAAAAGAAACTAGGAATTAAATAAGACGAATATTTTGTTTTGAAACGGAGACGCTGAAAAGAGTTTCCGTTTTTTTATGTCTTAATCTAGGGAAGAGTATACCTCTTTAATTATTGAGTAACTATTTTTAGATATTTGGTATATTAATTATAAGTGAATTTTAAACATCTAAATAATTCTCTTTATTAGTCAATGTCTTTAATCAAATTGTCAATTTGATTGTTTTTTCAGAATAAAGTTTTGAAAGCTAATTTGTT
>JBLFZF010000015.1:0-39391 GCA_047610145.1 Salibacteraceae bacterium
ATTTAAAAAATCTGGACATTACATTGATGGAGCGTTTGTTAATATTCAAGAAACTACCATGGATATAGGGTTTGATAGTATTATGGATTTATTTGATAAAACCATTACAGGGTCTCCTAATCAACGTCCTGATTTTGATATTCCGGTATTGAAAGTTACTCCTAATGATTTGTTAGCTCCTTTAGCTACTCGCTTAATTTGGTTTGGACATTCTGCATTTTTACTTCAAATAGACGGGGTAAATATATTATTAGATCCAATGTTAGGTGATGTGCCAGCCCCAAGTCCATTATTAGGTGCGAACAGATTTAGTAGAGAGCTACCCATTGAAATTGAAGAACTACCTCAAATTGACGCCATCATTATTTCACATGACCATTATGATCATTTAGACTATGGTTCTATTGAGAAACTAAAATCCAAAACTAAAATGTTCTTTGTGCCATTAGGTGTGGGAGCACATTTTGAATCTTGGGGGATAAACGCGAAACAAATAGTAGAGTTGGATTGGTGGGAAAGCGCCTCTTTAAATGCAATTCAAATTTCGCTTGCTCCGTCACGCCATTTTTCGGGTAGAGGAATAACAAATAGAAATTCTACGCTTTGGGGCTCATGGATTATCAAAGGAACGAAGGATAATATTTACTTCAGTGGTGACGGGGGGTATGGACCTCATTTTAAAGAAATTGGGGAGAAGTATGGGCCGTTTGACCTAGCCATGATGGAGTGTGGACAATACAATACAAAATGGGGTCAAATTCATATGATGCCAGAACAATCTGCGCAAGCTGGTGTAGATGTGAGAGCTAAATTAATCATGCCTATACATTGGGGGGCGTTTACATTATCTCTTCATTCTTGGACAGATCCCGTAGACAGAATTGTTAGAAAGGCAAACGAATTGAACGTACCAATAATTACCCCTAAAATTGGGGAAGAGATTTATTTGCATCCGGAAGCGAAAGCATATTCTGATAAATGGTGGATTAAAAAGGATTAGAATAGTAAAATAAATATATTTATTTGATTTTAAATTAATTGAAACGAGGATGTTTCCATTAAACGGTTCATGTGGTGAAACAGCTCTTGACCTTACTCAATGATGTTTTAAGGAATGCGATACTCGTACTTCGAGTAAATTCTAACGCTCCTATACGACAATAACCTTTAGAAGTGCTAGAGTCATTTCACAATGGATAGTCACCAGTGGAAGCTTAAAAAAGAGGGCTATTGAAATGAAAAAGTTACCCAATGGTTAGAAATAAATTAGATGATGTAATTCTAAAATTAAAACCAATAAAAGGAGGCCCTTATTATTTCCACAATTTGAGAGGTATGAAGTGTCCGTTTCATTAATTGTAAGAATATTAGTTTTTTTTTGAGTTTTAGAATATTAGTTTATTAAACGCTTGTTTTGATGGTGTAATAGATCTTCAGTATTCAAACACTTTGAAAAAAAATATAAGTAAAAAAATACAGTCGGTTTTACTTATCTGGGATTAGGCAAAATAACACTGGTACAGCATCTTCGGTGTTACATTAATTCGTTGTTGCGGAAATGGGTTGGTTATTAAATCAGCTGTTCTATCAAGCTCGGGAGTTTATTTACTCCAATTTTAGAGAAGAGAGAAAGACTCTTAAATTGTGGGGGCATAAATCACCTCAGATTCGGAAGGGATTAATTTTATTTGACTCATTTATGATCTTTTATGAAATCGGATGATCTTATTCAGGGGATAAAATAAGAGGTATAAAAAAAGGCGCGGATTTAGAATCAGCGCCTTTCTCTATTTTAAAATTAGTTACTGTTTACTAATAGATTTAGTAAATTGACCATTTCCAGTTTTTAAACTAATGTAATATACCCCATTCGATAAATGACTTAAGTCAACATTCACTTCATTTTTTCCTGGAGTAGTGGTATGGTTTTGATTACCTACTAGCTGTCCTGCCGTATTCAATATGCTTACTTGGACATCTTCATTACCTGCATTATTAAACACAAGTTGTGTATTTGAAACGGTTGGGTTAGGATAGATATTTAATTCAATAGATTGGGTACTTACAGTTTCTACAGAAGTAATATCCCAGTTATTTTCAAAATATGTTTTATAGGCTCCAGCTCCATGAGTTGCCACTACGCAAAAGCCGTCACTCTCACGGTAATCAATTTGTTCAATAACTACATTTCCAATTACGTCAGAAGCTTGTTGAATCCACTCCGTGTTTTCACCATCTAAATTATTGGTGGCAAATAAACCAACAGAAGTACCTAGTAAAACGGCCATTCCATCATCTGTATGAATAAATTTAGCCCATCTAAACGAAGGTCCGTTTCCAATATAGGAAAGGTTTACAGGAGTTCCAGTAGCCGACTCGCCTACAAGGTTACCTTCTACGTTTGTCCAGGTATCACCACCATCTGTAGTTGACCACATGCTGATTACGTTGTAATTAGAATAAACAACTAAAACATTGTCAGAATTCGTAGGATCTACTTCAATATTTGAAACGTAGCTGCCGTTTGTAATTCCAGCGGTAATGTTTGTTATGGTTGCGGTGGAAGATCCATCATCAATAACCTTGAATACGTTTCTGCCAGATGTTCCTACATACACAATTCCAGGGGAGCTTTTAGAAGCGTTGATAGCTGTAATAGTATTAGATACGGCTCCTATATTGGTCCAGTTATATTGATTGTTATCAATTCCCGATAAATCATCGTTTCTCCAAATACTTGTGCTGTTTGGGAGATACATTTTATTATTATCAGCTGGGTCTAAGATAAAGGGATGATTAAATAAATATCCACCAGATAAATTTTGAGGAGTTGCTATTCGCCTAGAGGTAACTGCTCCGGCAGCATTTAATTTTACTCGTCTAATAAAACCATTTTGAGAAGAAAAATAATAGTTGTTAGTGCCGCCTTCTTTTGCACAGAAAGCGCCATCCCCTCCCATGGTAAATAACCAGTCGGTTAAGGTGTCTGCGGATAAAGAAATCCAACTTCCGTTATCTTGGTAACCAGAAACAACGATTTCATTTTCTTGAACATGATCAATACCTAACCCATAAAACTGAGTGGTTTGGTAACCATTGTTAAAGCTTTCCCAAATTACTTTACTCGCTTCTGGGTTTGTCGTGAAATGTAATCCACCATCTGTACTTGCCAACATGTGGTTAGGGTTTGTTGGTTTAAATATTATACTTTGCTGGTCCGGATGTTGATTGTCTTCGTAGTAGTCAAAGTTTGAATAACCATCTGCATCATATCCGCCAATTTGTCTCATACCAGAAGAGCTTGAAAAGCCATTGGAAGATTTAAAAATATTCGTAGCTCCTATATAAACCATATTTTCATTAGTAGGTTTCACAGCTAGACTCATGCAATAGTTGCCTTGAGTATTTAAACTATAACCACGCACAGGAGGAAGGTTAGTTGATCTATTCACCCAAGCACCCGCTGATCCAGAACCATTTCCAGTTAAGTAGGTATATTTCCAAAAAGAAACATCTGAGCTTCCAGCCCCTGGAGTAACTGTATAATAATATACTACATCTTCATTACTAGGAGCAAATGCGAGTAGCGTTCTTTCGTGGTTTCCAGGTAAATCAGTAGGCGAAATATTTACCCAATTAATTCCATCTATAGATCTCCAAAAACCGGATTGGCTTCCATCAGAACTAATATGCGCATAACAGATACCTGTAGGAGTAACAACAACATTACTCCAATCGGCACTTTGATTTCCTCCTAATACAAGAGTCCAAGTAGTTCCGCCATCCTGACTTCTTCTGATTCCTCTAGAAGTAGCTGCGTAAATAACATCTTGGGTCGTATTGGAATAGTCCATCGCTAAGTTATAGATGTAACTCCAATCGCTTCTTTTTTGAGGTTCTGTAGTAGTAGACGGCATTTGAGTCCAGGTAGCACCATGATCCTCAGATTTGTACATGCCACTCCCGTAGAAGTATGCAGAAAAACTTTTGCTGGCAGAGTTTCCTATAGATTCTCCTGAGCCGTAGTAGAAAATGTTTGATTTACCAGGCCTTTGGTCTTGGATCATACAAGAAACGGCAGATTGATCTTCATAGTTTGTAGCTCTTGACCAGGATTGTCCGAAGTCAGTTGACCTCCAAACACCTCCAGAAACACCTCCAGCTAAAATAATATTGGGCATATCTATGTCAAATGAAATAGCCCGAGTTCTACCACCTACATTTTTAGGACCAATAGGCTCAAAAAATTGATCACTTGTTTCTGCATTTCTTGAAATTGATTTGGGTAGAGTAGAGGCAAAAGCTAATTCTTGCATTCTAATGTTCTCCGGTATCTTACCGGTAGCTGGATCTTTCAACCTTTCTAACTCAAAATCGGCTCTACCCATAATTCCAGCTTCCATTTTTGAAAGTTCGGAGTTCGTATGATTAGAACATGAAAAAAGCCCCACTGTGACAAGTGAAGCTAATAGAATCTTAGATAATTTCATTTATTTTTTTTCAAAATGAGTAAACATTCACTAGAATTTTTCTAGACAAATAATTATTTTATTCAAAGGTTTAGGTGTGACTTTACTGAAGAATAAATGTACCATCTATTAGAGTCAGCTCAAATAAATTAACGTAGCAATAACAAAAAAATTATTGTTTTATGCGGGCAATAATTCTAGTTTCTTCTTTTAATTGAATACCTAGTTTATTTTCAAATGCCTCTGAAATATGCTCGTAAGCCGAATAGTTTTCATTTCTACGCGCACTTTCTCGAATTTCAACAAGAAATTTCACCATAGCGTTTACACTTGGATCTTTGTTAATTACGTCTTTTTTCTTTTCAATGGTTTGGATGACCAAATCCTCAAAATGAAATTTATTATTTACTGATTCCATCTCCAATATATTTTAAAAACTCCGATTTCGTGGAGTCGTTACAAAATTCACCGCTATACTGAACTGTAACTGTGGTGCTTGTTCTATCTGTAATACCTCTACTCGTAACACACAAATGTTGAGCTTCAATAACTACGGCAACAGATTCTGAGTTTAACGCAATTTTTAAAGCTTCTAAAATTTGAATAGTTAAGCGCTCCTGTACTTGTGGTCTACGTGAATAATAATCTACTATTCGGTTCATTTTAGATAATCCAATAACGTTTCCTGTAGATATGTAGGCTACATGTGCTTTTCCTACAATAGGTAAGAAGTGATGCTCACACGTTGAGTTTACAGATATGTTTTTCTCTACCAACATTTTATTGTAATTGTATTTATTACTAAACGTTGACATTTTTGGTTTGTTCTTTGGATTTAACCCACTGAATATTTCATTAACAAACATTTTAGAAACACGATGCGGAGTACCTTTTAAACTGTCATCCGTCATGTCTAAACCTAAGGTTTCCATGATCTCAAAAAAATGTTTTTCAATTTTTTCTTTCTTTTCAGAATCTGAAATTGAAAAAGCATCAGATTTCATTGGTGTCATAGATGAGGAAGAAGCATGTGAATCTCCCATTTCATCCATTAATAAATCTTTCGTAATTTCTTCTTGTTTCATCTATTTTCTCGTTGAGAGTACCACTATAGCTACTCTATTTCTTGACAAAGTTAGTGGTATTTTAAGGCGAATAGATGGATGTTTGCATATTCTTTTGTTAAAGAGGTATAGCATTTTTTAATATTCCACGAGTTCTAAGTTTAATTCGCCATCCGCTACAACTATAGTTGGTGTGGCTGGGACGCCACTGTATAGTGTGCCAGAGAAAATGCCATTAATCACATTATTGTCATAACTATTAATGGTGAGCGTAAAGTCTTGTCCGTTATTCGTGTTTGTTCCAAATGGCATGTTGTTTTCTCCTACGTAAGTAACCGAAACGGTTGGAAGACTATAGTCTGTACTGTATTGAATTGTTAGCGGGTAAGTGACCGTTGCTAATTCTATCCGGTCTATTTTAAAAATCAATCGCTGGGGGTTTCCATTCTCTACTAACCGTTGCATTTCTATTGAATTAGCTTGTGTGTAATAGGCGTTAAAAACATGGTCTTGTAAAAGGACTTTAAATGTTGCATTTACCTGAACTTGATCTACCGTAAAGTTAATATAGTTGTCTACAGTAACAGGAGGGTCTGTAGATGTGGAGTCCTTTTTGCAAGAAGACAATGACAATAGACTTAGCATAAAAATAAAGGGAATGACATTTTTTAACATAGTGTGTTTTTTATCAGCGCAATTTAGCGATTATTTATAGAGTCATCAAAACTGATATCAATCATCTAATTTTTATTTTGTGTGCCATTGAATTAAGTTACATTTGCCTTATTAAGATTTATTCTAAATAAGGATATGATGAAGGTTTTTATTGCAGATAGCAATGTAATCGTAAGAGAGGGTTTGAAGGCTATAGTTAGCGAGGTTTCTAACGCGGTAATTATAGGCGAATCAGAGAATAGTGGTGAACTAATTGCCATGCTTGTTGATTCTAACCCAGATATATTATTTATTAATTACGCATCAGCTCTTATGCTAGAGAGTGATATTGAGTTAATTATAAATACCATGCCGGGTACTAAAATTATTGGAATAACAGAAAGACCTGATCGGGTAAGTGTACTGAAATATATTAAGAACAACATAGATGGTCATCTGTTATACTCTTGCGATAAAGAAGAAATTAAAGAATGTATGGTTTCCGTTCGTAGAAATGAACGATTCTTTTGTGGGAAGGTGTTGGAAGTAATGAACTTTGAAAATAATCAAAAGTCGTTTACTTGCGAAGGGGTTAAATTGTCTAAAAGAGAATTAGAGGTAATTGAATTCGTAGCCAAAGGGCTTTCTAACAAAGAAATTGCCATAGAAATGTTTTTATCGGTACATACAATTCTTACCCATAGAAAAAACCTGATGAGTAAATTAGGTCTTCGAAATACCGCAGGTTTAGTGGTTTATGCAGTTCAAAACGGGATTCACACGAACCTTAACTATGTATCAAATTAAATTTTCATGAAGAATATTGGATTGTTCTACGGTTCGGATACCGGAAACACAGAAGTAATTGCTGGATTAATACAGAATAAAATTGGTGGGGATCAAGTTGATTTATTTGATGTGTACGATTGTGCGCCTTCAGATATGTTGAAATATGATCATATTATTATTGGGTTATCTACATGGCATGATGGTCAATTAGTAAGCGCTTTTGATGAAATTGAAGACGAACTTAAAAGTCTAGATTTCACCGGTAAGAAAGTGTCTTTATTTGGGTTAGGTGATCAATTTGGTTATGCTGATTATTATATTGATGGAGTAGGAATTGTAGGGGAAATAATTAAAGCGAACGGAGGCGAGTTAGTGGTAGAGTGGCCAACAGACGAATATGATTATGAATCGTCTAAGGCCGATCTAGGGAATGGGTTCTTTATGGGGCTCGCTTTAGATGAAGATAATCAGGATAACTTCACTAATACTCGACTGGATGAATGGATACCACAAGTCTTAAAAGCTTTTAATAGAGTCTAAAATAAAAAAACCGATGAGAATCGGTTTTTTTTCACTTAAAAACGATATTTTTTTTAATCCTACCTAGGTAATCATCCTCGGGGTTTATCTTCATTGCTTAAATTTGTATAAAACCATAAGTCATGATAAATTTTGAGTATCAAAACCCTGTAAAAATTCTTTTTGGAAAAAATCAGATTGAAAAAATCAATCAGGAAATACCTAAAGATAGTAAGATACTGGTTTTGTATGGAGGCGGTAGCATTAAGCAAAATGGTATTTATGACCAAGTAATGAAAGCGCTTTCAAGTTATACTGTTTTGGAGTATGGAGGAATTCCTGCAAATCCAGAATATGAAGTGTTACTCGGTGCATTAACGGTTATAAAACGTGAAAAAATAGATTTTCTTTTAGCTGTAGGGGGTGGGTCTGTAATTGATGGAACTAAATTTTTAAGTGGCGCTGCGGTGTATACAGGTTCTGAACCATGGGATATTTTGGCAAACAACATACCTTCTTTAACTGGTCTTCCTTTTGGGACTGTTTTAACATTACCTGCTACGGGTTCAGAAATGAATTCGGGGGCAGTAGTCACCAAGGCAGCTACCCAAGAAAAAAGGGTAATGGGAGGTAAAGGTTTATTTCCAAAGTTTTCGGTGCTTGATCCAACCGTAATAAAGTCTATTCCATTAAGACAATTACAAAATGGTGTGATTGACGCTTTTGTTCACGTTTTAGAGCAATACTTAACAAAAAAACATCCCGCTAGATTACAAGATAGAATAGCGGAAGGAATTTTACAGACCTTGATTGAGGTGGGACCGAAAATTGTGAAAGATCCATCTAACTATGATTTGGCATCTAATTTCATGTGGTCATGCACCATGGCGCTTAATGGTTTGATTCAAAAAGGAGTTCCTACCGATTGGGCGACACATATGATAGGACATGAATTAACGGCTTTACATGGAATTGATCATGCTAGAACTTTAGCTATAATTGGTCCTAATTTGTACCAACATCAATTGGTACATAAGGAGGCAAAGTTGGTTCAGTATGGAAAAAGAGTATGGGGTTTAAGTCATGAAAGTGATGCGGAAATAGCAAAACTGGCATTGGAAAAAACAAAGGAGTTTTACCATTTAATGGGAATGAAAACAAAACTTTCGGAAAATGCGGAGAATTTTGAAAATACATCGCAAGTAGTGTTCGATAGGTTCTCCGATCGGGGTTGGAATGGGTTAGGCGAAAACAAAGCGATAGGTCCTAAAGAGGCTAAAGAAATTGTAGAAATGTCATATTAATAACTGCATCATGAAAAGATATATTATTGGGTTAACGGCAGTCATTATTGGATTAAGTTCTTGTAAGTCATCTGCGAATTTAGCGGACGGACCAAAATCAAGCTATGATATTTCATTTAATGGACAAGCTCATGATCCGGGTTGGAATGTAAATATTGGACCAAAAAGTATAGTTTATACTTCTATGTTAAATCAAGAGGGCTACACTTTTTTTGACATTCAAAGAAATCCAATTTTTGACCTAGCTGGAATGGCTTATTCAGGTTCAGATTCGCATGGAAATAAAATTTCAGTCCAAGTTTTCAAGCAAGATTGTAAGGATGTTGTAATGCAAAAAACCTGGCCTTTTAAAGTAGAAGTGCAATTGGAGGTTTCTGACGGACAAGAGCCAGGCGAAAATGGTTTGTCTGGTTTTGGAGAATATATAGAAGATAAAAGATTGAATGGGATTTGGTATGTGCAAACCTTTAATGGAAAAGAAATAACCGTTTTTAATTCTGAAAAACCTCCTGTAATGCAATTTGATACCCAAAAGAATACAATAGCTGCCAACCTGGGGTGTAATGCGATGATAGGTTCTTATGAGCTGATGGAAAATAGGATTTACTTCAGTGATAAATTTAATGGTACGCTTATTTATTGCGAAGGTATAGTAGATCTTGAAAATAGTTTTTCAAAAGCTGTTTCAGGTAAATCAGTAAGATATACTTTCAGAAATAACAGATTAATTTTGACCAGTTTGAACGGAGAAGAATTTGTTACCTTAACACATAAAAAATAAGATGAAATTAGTTTCTTGGAATGTAAATGGAATTCGAGCGGTTGCAAAACGTGGGTTATTAGACATTATAAATGGTTTTGAAGCAGATATTGTATGTTTTCAAGAAACCAAAGCTCAGGTGCATCAGGTCAAAGAAGTGCTGGAGCCTCTAGGTTTATTTGTTACTGCAAATGAGGCAGAAAAGAAAGGTTATTCAGGCACGGCTATTATTTCAAAAATGGAACCATTAAGTGTTTCTTTAGGAATAGGCATAGCAGAACACGATAACGAAGGAAGAGTTGTTACGGCAGAGTTTGCTGGTTTCTTTGTAGTCAATGCGTACATTCCAAATTCAGGTCAAGGTCTAAAAAGAATAGATTATAGAGCGCAATGGGATAAAGATATGCTCTCGTACTTGCAGGGTTTAGAAAAAAAGAAACCGGTACTTTTTTGTGGTGATATGAACGTTTGTCATCAAGAAATGGATATTGCTCGACCAAAGTCAAATTATAACAAATCAGCTGGATATACACAGAGAGAAATTGACGGAATGAGTAATTATATTAATGCAGGATGGGTAGATTCTTTTCGGGTATTGCATCCAGCAGAGATTAAGTATTCTTGGTGGAGTTACAGAGGTGGCGCACGTCAAAAGAATATTGGGTGGCGTTTAGATTACTTTCTTGTATCAAAATCTATTATGCCTCAGATTCAGGACTCTTTTATTCTAAATGAAGTTGAAGGCTCAGATCATTGCCCAGTGGGTGTGACTTTTAAAAGTTAAATACCTTATTTGTAGTCGACTTCCTCTTTTCTTTCTTTCGTTTTTTTCTTTCATCTTTAGAGTCACTTCCTAAAATGGAATCCTCCAATCCATTTAACGTGATTAACCAAAGCATTTGGAAAAAACTGGTGTGCTTAGTCTTCTTAAATTTGAAATGACCTTGGTGGTAATCTGCTGTACCAGGAATATTTTCTGTTTTAATGATTCCATTGGCAATACCAGAAGCTACATTGTTGAATATACCAGGTTTTTTAGTGCCATCTTTCGACTCTAATTGTAGTTTGAGGCTTGTATAATGGGCATCCATAGTCCCAAATGCTCCATGACTACTCAAAGTACTGTTAATTTTTAAATCAATCATTTTACCGTCAATAAGACTTACTCTGACAATGGGTACAAGTATGGAATTGAAGTTTTTGAAATTCAACTCTTTTACATGTACACTAAACTCACTTAGACTACTAGAGCTTTCTAGGTTGATTTTTAATTTGGATTTAATATTTCCGGTGTTATTGATTTTGGTATTAGAAATAATATCTAGGTAAGGATTCAATGCTATTTCATGCGAGATATTAGTAAGATTGGTGGCCTCAATATTCATTTTATGAAATCGTAATTTACCGTGAATAGGAGTCATCTTACCGGTAATATCTAGTTTTATTTCAGCCTCTTTTATGAAAGCATGTTCAATAAGAAACGGAATAGGTAATTGCATAATCATTTCCCCTAGCATAGGTTTAACTTGCTTTGGCTCCATGGGCAGATCTTCTTTTGTATAGATGTTTAATTTAGGCTGGTTAATTTCTAACGAATTAGTATATAGCTCTTTATTCGTGAACCATTTGTTTATATTAATATTAGATAGTGTGATTTTTTTTGCTTTAAAATCAACCCAGCCTTTTTTATATTTCAGCTCCTTTAAAAATACATTTGGACTAGTACCAGGGTGGTAATAAAATTCATTAATCTCTAAATTTTTATTCTGACTATTAAAATGAATCGATTTTACAGAAATTTCTGCATTGTTTTTAAGTTTCACCTGTATATTTCTCGAATCCAGAATGTACTCTTCTACTTCAAAAATCGCATCGGTATACAGTGTTTTTTTGTTTGCTTTAAGTTCTTTTAATTGATAACTTAAATTGGTAATTGTAAATATTTCAGAGGTGTCATTAAGAGTATTAATATCATAATACGTGGTAGATACATTCTTAATAATTACTTCATTCAGATGAAGTAAATCATAATTGGCTAGGAAAATGTTACGAAAATCTACCGTGTCCTGAGTTTTTTGTTGCTCTGGTGAAAATCCAATATGGTGATATATTTCGATTATAGGTTGATCAATTTTGAATTTTTTTGCCCGTACGACTCTGTTGTTCAAGGCATCTAAAATATCAAAACCGGTTAATGCTATTTCTGCAATAGATAACTGAAAAAATGTATTGCTAATTAATAGTCCATCAAGTGAGTGCTCTAAAACGACTAAACTATCTTTTGGCTGCACTTTGACCATTTTTAATTGAATTGAACCTGAAATAATATTTAAGTTTATTTCACCAATTGAAATTTGGTACTGAGTATCTGGGTTTTTATTATACTTTTTAATTATTTCGTCACGAATAATTCCATTAGCAATGTCTTGGGCATTATTAAAGAGAAAAATGGCTATAAAAGTGAGCACCGTAACAACGAGTAAACTAATCCAAATAACTGATTTCTTCAAAACAAAATGGTGTTAATTCACTGTAAATATAAAGATAGTCAATAGATTGTAGGTTGATAGAAGAGGAGTATAGCTAAATTTACTCTGACTGAACAGTCACTACAAAAATATCTTCGTTACTATTTTTCATTAAATACTTCTCTCTAGCAAATTTCTCTAGCTTTTCATTGTCATTAAGTAAGTTATCTAAATCAGCTCGTGTTTCTTGAATTCGTACTTCAAAGTATTCCTTTTCTGATTCGATAGTATGCAGCTCATTTTTAAGTTTCATCAGCATGAAAACATCATTGGAGTCGAAAAATATCATCCAGAAAGAAAATGCAATAAGTGTAATTGCATATTTGTTTTTTAACCCTGTTGGTATTTTATCCAAATACTTTTTTATCATTATTTCAAAAATAGTTTGCTCACACTAAGAATTTGATGGATAGATAAAGCACTTATTAACAAACGGAATAGGGAAACCAATAAATGAGTTAGTAAATTTTCAAACGTTCCTCTTGAATTTTCTTATCTCCTATATATTGATCGTAAGACATTTGCTTGTTCATAACTCCTTTAGGGCCAATTTCGATAACTCTATCGGCTACAGAATTGGTGAAGGTGTGATCATGTGAAGCAAACATCAGAGTACCTTTAAAGTCTACTAATGAGTTGTTAAAAGCTTGAATAGATTCTAAATCTAAGTGATTAGTAGGTTCGTTGATCATTAAGAAGTTAGCTTCAGCCAACATCATTCTTGAAATCATACACCTCACTTTTTCCCCTCCGGAAAGAACATTAGCTTCTTTAAATGTTTCTTCTCCTGTAAAAAGCATTTTACCTAAGAATCCCCGAACATAAACGTCATCCTTAATTTCGGAATATTCTTTTAGCCAATCAATTAAATTGTCTTTGGTATCAAAAAATGATTCGTTATTAGAGGGCAAATAAGCAGTAGTCATGGTTTGACCAAAGTAAAAGCTACCCGCATCTGCCTCTGAATCGCCATTAAGAATTTTAAATAGTTCGTGAATGGCTAATGTGTTTTTACTGATAATCGTAATCTTATCTCCCTTGGTGACGTTTAGATCAAGGTTGGAGAAAAGCGGGGTGCCATCTAAAGATTTAGCTAAACCTTCGATATGTAGAATCTGATCTCCGGCTTCTCTAGTTTGATTAAAGAAAATTGCAGGATAACGTCTGGAAGAAGGTTGAATATCTTCTACGTTAATTTTATCTAATAATTTTTTACGTGAAGTAGCTTGCTTAGATTTTGAAGCATTCGCACTAAAACGAGCTATAAAATCTTGTAATTCTTTTTTACGGTCATCTGCTTTTTTGTTAGATGATTGTTTTTGTCTTAATGCTAACTGACTAGACTCGTACCAGAAACTATAGTTACCTGTATAGGTCTTAATTTTCCCGAAATCAATATCCGAAATGTGTGTACAGATAGTATCTAAAAAGTGTCTATCATGCGATACCACAATAACGGTGTTTTTAAAATCTAATAAGAAATCCTCTAACCAGGAGATGGTTTCCATATCCAAATCATTGGTAGGCTCATCTAAAATAAGAATATCAGGATTACCAAATAAAGCTTGAGCGAGTAAAACTCTCACTTTCATTGAACCAGGAATATCTTTCAATAATTTGAAATGATCTCCTTCTTGGATGTTCAAGTTACTTAATAATGAACTGGCATCAGATTCGGCATTCCATCCATCCATTTCTGCAAATTCACCTTCTAATTCCGAAGCTTTTATTCCATCGGCATCAGAAAAATCTGGTTTCGCATAAATTTCATCTTTTTCTTTCATGATTTTCCATAACTCTGAATGTCCCATCATTACGGTGTCAAGAACAGAAAACTGATCAAAATCGGTATGTGTTTGGCGAAGTACGGCCATTCTTTTTCCGGGCTCTATAGAAACGTGACCAGAGTTGGGAGTGATATCTCCAGCAAGAATTTTTAAAAATGTAGATTTTCCGGCTCCATTTGCCCCAATTACACCAAAGCAATTTGATCCATAAAACTTGATGTTAACTTCATCAAAAAGAACTCGTTTACCGTATTGTAAAGAAATATTATGCGTAGAAATCATATCCTGAAAATTAGAATTTGCAAAAGTAACGAATCTGTTATGTTTTAGTAGGTATAGCGCAATAATCTTTAGATTAATTACTAGGTTTAGTAAGAGAAAAACATAAGAGTTTTAATTATTATCTTTCTCCAAAAATCAAATATTTGTTGAATGAGTGATCGCCAGAAGTTTTCTAATAGAGGACATGTATTAGCATCAGTAGGAGCAGCTGTGGGAGTGGCTAACTTGGTTCTTTTTCCTGCCAGAGTTCAAAATTATGGAGGTATTGCATTTGTTATTGTTTTTATTGCGTGTACTTTTATTTATGGCGTGCCATTGATGATTGCAGAAACTGCTCTAGGCAAAAGTAGTCAGTCGGATGCCGTACAAGCCTTTCAAAAAATTGGAGGAAAGAGCTGGGGCAGAATTGGTTTGTTTGGAATTATAACTACTTGGTTTATCCTTTCTTTTTACATTGTGGTTGCCGGTTGGGCGTTATATTATTTATACCTCTACCTGTTTGATTTTCAGACCATATTTGGAGGAAATACAGGGGCGTTATTTGGTAAGTTTGTTACCGATGAAAAAATGGTTGTTTTGTTTTCTGGCTTAGCAATGGGGGCAACGGTCTTTGTGGTAGCTCAAAAAATCAAATCAGGTATTGAATGGGTCAGTCAAAGGTTTGTGCCGTTATTAATTATTTTGGTGATCACTATAATTGTGACTTTACCCTTTGTGGAGGGTGTACATCTTAATTACTCGAGTATGTATATGGATTTTGGTAAAATGTTTACCATGGATGCCAATGGTAAATTTGGTTTTGTAGAAGCAATGGGGCAGGCCTTTTTTAGTTTGTCTCTGGGAGCTTGCGGAATGATAACCTACGGAGCACATTTAAAAAGAGACGCTAACGTAGTTAAGAACTCAAAACTCATAGTCCATACAGATACCCTGGTCGCTTTATTAGGTGCCTTATTGGTAATTCCTCTTTTTGGAATGAATGAAGTTCTTTCGGCTTCTCCTCCGCTAGTTTTTATCAATTTAGTGGATGCTTTTAATCATTTTGGGGAGGGTTATGCGCAAATAATTGGAACCGCATTTTTCCTTCTTTTCAATATCGCGATTTTAACTTCATCCATTTCAATTATGGAACCCAGTGTTAATTTCTTGAAGAATAAATTTGATGGGAAAAGATCTAAATATGCACTCCTAATTGGTGTTTTCATTTTCTTGTTAAGCTTACCGGCTATTTATTCAATAGATCCCTCAAATTCTAAGGTATTTACTAATTTTTTAGGTTACGGTGATGGAGTAGGAGACAATGTAAGTATGGGCTATTTTAATTTTGTACTGGATTTCTTTGGTACCTTCTGTTTAATTATTGGATCGTTGCTATTGGCCATCTTTATTCGATTAAAATGGAGTAAAGAAGACCTTATGGGTGAATTGTCTATTGGCGGTCACCAGTTTTCCAATAGGTTTAAAAATGTTTTGTACATTACGATTACATGGATTGTACCTGCTACCATGGGAGTGTTGATTTTAGGAGAGATTTTAAAAGCAGGGGTTAAATTCGGTTGGGTGATTTAATGGTCGGTTTACTAATAGTATGTTCAATTAACGCGTTGCTAATTATAGTATTATTTTATTTTGAAGCCTTCTATTTTGTCTGAATCGTTGCTTCAACCAAAATATATTGCATAAAAAAAGGTCTTCAATTGAAGACCTTTTTTTTGATGCGGAGAATGAGAGATTATTTTATGATCTCGATTCATTTTGATGGAGGAGTACATTTAAAAATAAGCGTTCGCTTTGCTCTTGCTTCATTTTTTTAAGCCTTCTATTTTGTCTGAATCGTTGCTTCAACCAAAATATAATGCATAAAAAAAGGTCTTCAATTGAAGACCTTCTTTTTGATGCGGAGAATGAGAGATTCGAACTCTCGGTACCTTGCGGTACGCTAGTTTTCAAGACTAGTGCATTCGACCACTCTGCCAATTCTCCGCTGCGAAAGTAATTTTCTTTTTGATTCTGTAAATACTTAAATCAATTTTTTTTTCATGGATTTAATTGTAGGAGTACATCTGGTTAATTTTCAATTTATTAAGGAATAATAAAAATGAAAAAGAGATGGTTTTTATTTAAGTGAGATGGAGAATGAGAGATTATTTTATGATCTCGATTCATTTTGATGGAGAAGTACATTTAAAAAGAAGTATTCGCTTTGCTCTTGCTTCATTTTTTTAAGCCTTCTATTTTGTCTGAATCGTTGCTTCAACCAAAATATAATGCATAAAAAAAGGTTTTCAATTGAAGACCTTCTTTTTGATGCGGAGAATGAGAGACTATTTTATGATCTCGATTCATTTTGATGGAGGAGTACATTTAAAAAGAAGTATTCGCTTTGCTCTTGCTTCATTTTTTTAAGCCTTCTATTTTGTCTGAATCGTTGTTTCAACCAAAATATAATGCATAAAAAAAGGTCTTCAATTGAAGACCTTCTTTTTGATGCGGAGAATGAGAGATTCGAACTCTCGGTACCTTGCGGTACGCTAGTTTTCAAGACTAGTGCATTCGACCACTCTGCCAATTCTCCGCTGCGAAAGTACTCTTCTTTTTTATTTTGAAAACATTTTTATTGAAAAAAAAATAAAAATAATTTACCATGGATTTGTTGCCCATATAGTGGTCTCAGGTACCATACCTCTGTTATCCATTGAAAGTGTGGAAACTATGGTGTGTGCAATTTCGGCACTACTAATTTTATTAGCTACATCAGGTCTTTCAATTCGTTCTGAGCTTCCAAATGCCGTAGGTACTTCACTAGGATTTATGAGCATAACACGAATATTATGAGGTCTTAACTCTGCCTGTAAACATTGAGTAAGCCCTCTAACCGCAAATTTTGATGCCGAGTAAACCGATCCTGTTTTATACCCGTTTAAACCAGAGGTAGAACCAATATTAATAATAGATCCACCACTTTGTTTTTTGAAAATTTCAGCCGCTTTTTGACTCATCATAGCCATTCCATAAACATTTACCTGAAATGTGTGGTCAAAGTCCTTCCTATTTAAGTTTTCAATAGGTTTATGCACGCCAATTCCGGCATTATTAATGAGTACATCTAGTTTGCCATATTTTTCGATGATTAGATCGAATGTTTTCTCTATATCGGAATCACTAGCAACATCAGCTTGTATTGGAAAAGCGCCAATACTTTCTGCAACATGTACTAATTTTGTTTTGTCTAACCCGGTAATAACTACTTTTCCGCCCAACCCAATAAGCAGTTTTGCCGTTGTTTTTCCTATACCGGAGGAACCTCCTGTAATAAGGAATATGCTATCTTTTATAATCATTTTGGTGTGTTTTAATGAAACAAGCCACTAAAATATGGTTAAAATCGGTTAAATTTGTAACGAATATAATTTATGAATTATTCGTTAGTTGAAAACACTAATAAGTACAATACATATGAGAATGACCTTTTCTAAATTTTTCACAATACTCGTTTCGACTCTATTGTTGGCAATTATAAGTTTTAAAAATACGTATGCACAAATAAATAAAGAGGCTCCTAGGGTTCTATTTGCGGCTCAGAATTATTACCATCCAGAGGAAGGATCGTATGTTGAATTGTATTTAAGTTTTGATGCTATGTCATTAAAATATGAAAAAATAGAGAATTACTATCAAGCCAGATTAGAAGTTCTGTATGTGATTAAGAAACATGAAAAGGTGATTAAATATCAAAAATTTGAAGTGTTAAGTCCAAGAATGATGCACGAAGCTAATCGACAAGATTTTGCAGATATGCAAACAATGACGGTGAAGCCTGGTGAATATACCTTGGAAGTTTCTATTTGGGATGCGAATAAAGACATTAAACCGGTAACTGCGACTCAACCATTATCCGTAAGATTCAATAAAGAAGAAATGGGAATTTCTGACTTTATGTTTGAACGGGAAGTAATTGCAACCACAGAAAAAGGTCCGTTTATTAAAAATGGTATTTCTATGACTCCTTGGTTGGTTTCTACTATTCCTGCTTATATGGGCGAAATATACTTATATGCAGAAGTATATAACTCAGATTTTGAATTAGGCGCCAATGGGGCCTATATAGAGCGTCATTCATTAAGAAACTTAGATGTAGATTCTGTTTTTTCTAATTATTCGATCGTTAACAGAGTAGCCGCAAATACAGTGAATGTGATTCTTAAAAAAATTGATTTAACAATTTTACCTCAAGGTAGTTACTCTTACACTATTGAATTGTTTAATAGGTCTAACCAATTAGTGGGATCTAATGGAAAGCAGTTTTATAGAGAAAGTCTAGTTCCTAGTTTAAAGTCGGGAGTAGCCACTTCGGATATGGTAGATTTTGAAAGCCACATTAGATCGACTACCACTCGGGACTCTATTGTGGATTATATAAGATGTATTCGACCAAAGGTGGAGAGAGATGGTCAATCGTTTATTGATAAAAATTGGGAGAAAACAAGTACCGATATTTTGCAATCATTTTTGATTAATACATGGAAAGATTTATACACAGATGATACCTATTCTGAATGGAGAAAATACAGACAATTGGTAAAAAAGGTAGACGAAGAATTTGGTAGTGCAAATAAACCAGGTTACGACACAGATCAAGGAATGACGTATCTGCGTTATGGGCCACCTTCTCAAATCACGAATAGGGCCAATGAGCCTTCGTCATATCCGTATATAATTTGGCAGTATTATGCTCACCCAATGCAAGCAAATGCAATGTATGTTTTTTATGACCAAACGTTAACGTATAGAGATTATGAATTGCTACATTGTAATATCAGAGGCGAAAAGAATAATCCAAGGTGGAGGTTGATTCTACAGTCTAGGAATAACGCTAATGGGGATGTAGATAAAAACTCGGGTACGGACCATTGGGGGGGGCAAGCAGATGATTATTACACTAATCCACGATAATTGTTTGGTGGTATTATTCATTGTACCTAAAATTGCAGCTTTCATAAAAGAAAGTTTTAATTGAATACAAATTCTCATATCTCCGTTGAAACGGCTATTGTTCTTTTGAGCTATAATAGTTTGCCGTTGGTTATTAAATTCTTACCAAAGATTATTAATTCGGTTCCACTAAAGAAGGAAGTTGAAATATATGTAGTAGATAATGCATCTACTGATGGCACACAGGATTTTGTTACTAAGAATTATCCACATGTAAACCTCATTCGTTTTGAAAAAAATGTAGGTTTTACTGGTGGGTACTTAAAATCACTCGCTCAGATCGAAGCTAAAAATTATGTCTTAGTTAGTTCAGATATTGAAGTGTCGCCTAATTGGTTTCAACCCGCTATTGATTTATTAAATTCTTCGGATGATATTGCATGCGTTCAACCCAAAGTGATGTCGTATGATAGAAGGAAGGAATTTGAATATGCAGGAGCAGCAGGAGGCTATATTGACGCCTTAGGATACCCTTTTTGTAAAGGAAGAATGATAAACGTATTGGAAGAAGATAGCGGACAATATGATACCGTTTCTGAAATATTCTGGGCTTCTGGAGCTTGTTTGTTTATTAAATCGGAAGCGTGGAAAAAAGCCGATGGATTTGATAAAGACTTTTTTGCGCATATGGAGGAAATTGACATGTGTTGGCGTTTAAAGGGCATGGGATACAGAATTATGTATCAACCTAAATCTGTTATTTATCATATGGGTGGGTTTGTTATAAAATACGGTTCTCCGCAAAAAATATTTAGGAATCACAGGAATAATTTGTTGATGCTGATAAAAAATCTTCCGACCAGTGAATTACTTTGGAAAATTCCAGTACGCTTGTTACTTGATCATGCAGCCGCATTAAGTATGTTAAAAGAGAAAAATCCGGAAGGAGCATTTCAAGTTTTCAAGGCTCATTTAGATATTTTCACGCATTTAGGCTTCTGGTTAAAAAAGAGAAAGCAAACCCAGTTATCAAAGAAAAATTACAACGATGTAGGTATCTACTCTGGTAGCTTGATTGTTCAGTTTTTTATGAAAAATAAAAAGAAATTTTCAGACTTAGAATGGAAGCCTTAAGAAACTAACTACTTTTTACTCAAACCTTTGGTTTCCCGGATCAATGCAATTAGAGTGATCGTTGCAGAAAGGGTATCTGCAATAGGAAAAGAATACCAAATACCATTAATACCAAAGAAGTTAGGAAGGATATAAACAAGTGGAATTAGGAATAAACCTTGTCTAGTGAGCGTTAAAATTAATGCAGGTTTAACCTTTCCAATTGCTTGAAAATATGCCGATCCAATTAATTGAACAGGTACCAGTGGTGTCACAAGAAATACAATTAAAATAACCGGTGGAGTGATGTCTAATAATTGAATATCATTGGTAAAAATATTGACTAAAAACTCTCGACCTAACAGAATCAAAGTAAAGATGAAAATCGCTAAAATGGTGGCAAATAATATCGCTTTCTTGATGACTTCTTTGACTCTTCCAAAATCTTGAGCACCATAATTGAATCCCGCAATAGGTAACATTCCTTGAGCGAGTCCAATAACCGGAAATAATACAAACATGAGTATGCGGTTTATAATTCCATAAACAGAAATATATATTTCCCCACCATATTTAAAAAGCGAGTGATTTAACACAATAGATAAAAGACTTACGGCACCTTGTCTGGCTAGTGTAATCATTCCTAGACTGTTAATTTCTGAAACGATTTCTTTTTTTAATTTAAGATGATTCCAAGTGATTTTCAACTCGTTTTTGGAGCTTGTTAAAAAATTCAAGGCATATAAAAAGCTCAACAAATAGGAAAAAGAAGTGGCCCATGCAGCACCAGCTAAACCCCAATCTAAAAAGTAAATGAAAATAGGATCAAGAATAAGATTAGCGATAGCGGGAACTAACATAATGTTCATGGCGATTTTAGGAAAACCTTGCGCCCGAATGATATTATTACCCATCATGGCCGGAGCTAAAAACGGTACTCCCAACAATATAATATGGTAATACTCTTTTGCAGGTTCCATAATATCTCCTTGCGCCCCAAATAATAAGAGGATTTGTTCGTCAAAAATATATCCGGGTACCACGGCTAAAATTACAAGTCCAGATACCATGGTGATTTGATTTCCAAAGGTAGCTAATGCTTTTTCTGGGTTTTGAGCCCCAAGAGCTCTAGAAATCATAGATCCACCGCCCACGCCAATGGCCATACCTACAGAAGAAATTAAAAAAGTAATGGGTAAAACAACGGTTATTGCAGCAATAGCTAATGAACCCACCCATTGACCTACAAAAATGGTATCCACAATCATGTAAACAGACATCACCAGGATTCCTATAGAAGCAGGAACCGATTGGCTAATAAGTAACTTGTTTATACTTTCTGTACCTAGAAGAGATGATTGGGGTTGTCCCATTAGTTGTCTGGAATTTTGGAAGCGAAAAGTACAATTTATTATGGCAGCATATTGACACTTAACGAGGAGAATAATTATGTTTTTATGGATGGATAAAATGGTGTTTCGCCTAAATTTTAATGTTTTTTACTGCAGATGAATATTGTATTATTGTTAGTGTAAATGATGTGTGAAAAAGTAAAATCTTTATTTATATCTCTATTTCTGTTTGGATTTAGCATGTGGAGTATTGCTCAAAACCCTGGTAATGTAGGTACCACAAACCTAACGGCTTGGTTTAAACCAGATGGGTTAACTATTGGTAACGTAGCCACTTGGACCACCTCATTCCCAACTGGGGCTTCTGCTTTTTCTCTAAATGATGCGGCTTCGCCATACCCTGTAGCAACGCGAACTCCGCTGGGCGATGTTTCCAACTACAATACCACCATTCATTTTACAAATACCAATACCTCTCCTTCTCAGCGTTTAGTCAATACCACATCTTTAAACCTCTTGGATAATATTAATAGTACTTCGCAAGGAACCTTTGTGTGCGCCTATTATTTACCCGCCTCTTCTTCGAATGATCATTTTGTCACGTATAACGAAACTCAGGATGCTATTCAATTTAGAAACCTCGGAGGAACCGGTCGTATTGCATTGGGTAAAACATCTAACAGTGCAAACGCTACTCGAAACTGGACGGAAAGTTTTAAACCGCAATTAATTTCGTACAAAGGCAATAGAAGCAGTTTTGGTACGATGAAAATGTATAACCAGTCTTATTTAACAACTTCTTCTTCCGCTTCCGGGTCATCAGGCGCATCTGGATTATACCTTGGTGTGAAGCCAGATGGCGGTACTGGTTTTCAAAGTAACTCAGGTTTGAATGGCTATTTACACGAGGTTATTTTTTATAATTCGGATTTAACAAATACTGAATTATTGAAAGTTCATTCCTATTTAGCTGTAAAGTATGGAGTCACCCTGTTAAATACGGGAGGGGTAACGCAAGGTGATTATTTAGCGACTTCCGGTATAACTATTTGGGACGCTTCGTTAACAAGCTGGTATCACAATGATGTTATCGGTATTGGTAGAGATGATAATCAAGGTTTGGTACAGAAGCAGTCGCATTCTTTTGATGACGTAACTAGGGTGTATATTGATTCTTTACGTAGCTTTAATACAGGCAATACGGGTGTGTTTTCATCTAACCTTTCTTATGTGATGGTAGGTAGTAATAACGGAAGTATGTGTTCTATTAGTGCTGTTAACAGTGAAGTGCCCCCAAACTCAGGTATTACGAAACGGTTAGTTAGAGAATGGAAGGTGACTAAAACAAACATGTCAGACTCTTTGTCTTTCGATTTTAAAACCAATAACTGTAGTGTGTTTGCTAATGCGAGTTGTCTAAACTTATTGGTAGATGATAACGGTGTTTTCACTAATGCATTGGTCTACGGTGCTGGAAACGGTTTGAAATTTAATAACATAAACGGGGTGATTACTGTTTCGGGTATTTCAAATCTTCAAATTCCAGATAATGGTACTCGTTATATAACTATTGGGGTAGTGGAACCTAATATTGGTTTAGGGGCTGACACAACTATTTGTCCAGGAGCTCCAATTTTATTGAATGCTACCCATTCAAATAGTAGCTACCTGTGGCAAGATAATTCAGTTAGTTCTTCACTAACGGCAATGGTAGCAGATACTTATTGGGTAGAAGTCAATTTAAATGGATGTATTGGATCAGATACCATTTATATTAGCCAAGGACTACCTCCTGTTTTTGATTTGGGAGTAGACACCACTATTTGTCTGGGAGATACCCTAGTTTTGAATGCTGTCAGTTCTGCTGCTACCTATCTTTGGAGTGATGGTTCTTCCGACTCTATTTTAACGGCTTTTACAAACGGAACCTACTGGGTACAGGTAACCAATGGTTGCGGAACGACTTCAGATACCTTAGTATTAGGTATCACTAGTTATCCAGTAGTTAATTTAGGCGCAGACTCTATTTTATGTGATGGAGACACTTTGATTGTAGATGGTTGGGTATCTAATGCCTCCTATTCTTGGCAAGATGGTTCGGTTAATTCGGTGCACACGGTTATTAGCTCGGGTTTGTATTGGGTAGATGTAACCACTAGCGGATGTACCTCCAGAGATTCAGTGACCCACACTTTTAATCTGGTGCCAACCCTAAATATAGGTGTAGATACCGCTATTTGTGTGGGCGATACTATTGCATTAAATCCAGGCAATGTTACTGCTGCATTTGTGTGGCAAGATGGTTCGGTTGATTCTGTTTATTCGGTGGCTTTTGCAGGACAATATTGGGTCAACGTCACCCACATTAATTGCACGGCTAGTGATACTATAAATGTAATGATAACATCCTACCCTATAGTGAATTTGGGTTCGGATGTAACGGCTTGTGACGGAGATGCATTTTATGTAGATGCTTACAATGTGAACGCAGCATACGTTTGGAGAGATGGGTCCACTAATTTTAATTTACTGATTAATCAAGCAGATACATTTTGGGTGGATGTAACAATAAATAACTGCCATAGTTATGATACGGTAATATATAGCTATAACCCCATACCTGTTATAGATTTAGGGAATGATACTATTGTCTGTTTTCCAGATTCTATTTTGCTGGATGCTTCCTATGTTGGAGCTAGCTATGTCTGGCAAGATAATTCTGTGGATTCTACTTTTGAAGTGTCAACTCAGGGTACATATTCAGTGAAAGTAACTTCTGTAAATTGTGTTTTTAGTGATACTATATTGGTTACGTTACAAGCTAAACCGGATGCTAACCTTGGAAACGACACACTTATTTGTCCGAATACCTTTTTTACTAAAGGGAATGCAGTGCCTGGAGCGACTTACTTATGGCAAGATGGTAGCGTAAATTTCTTTTATGATATTTTTAATTCGGGTGTATATTGGATGGAAATTACGACCGGAAATTGTGTAAATTCGGATACCATATTTGTCGATTCTGCCCGCTTACCTGAGGTGTATATTGGAGCGGATACGTTGATGTGCGTTGGTGATTCGTTAACATTGTCTTCCACGACCCTAAATTCCGTATATGAATGGAGCACTGGTTCGGCAGATAGTACTGAAACGGTTGGCCTTTCAGGTACGTATTGGTTAAATGTCACCAATGTTTGCGGTACCATTAGAGATGAGATCGAGTTGGCATATACTACTTTACCTTTAACTAACTTGGGTGTGGATACTGTAATGTGCATGGGAGATCGAACCGTACTGGATGCGTATTGGTTTAATGCAACTAGATATTTATGGTTAGATGGCTCACAAGAGCCTGAGTTTTTAGTGTATGAGGATGGCGATTATTTGGTAAATGTGACCAATTTATGCGGTTCTATAGAAGATACCATAAGCATTGAATTTAGACAATGCGAATGTGATTTATTTATTCCAAATGCATTTACACCCAATGGAGATGGATTAGATGAGACATTTGGACCAGTGTCCTATTGCGAATTAAAGGCGTATAATTTTTATATTTTTGATAGATGGGGAAAAGAAGTATTTAATTCTGTAAACCCTTCAATACATTGGGATGGAAGATTAAACGGAGAGTTATTACATGTAGGTATGTATACCTACATATTGAAGTACAATTTTAAGAAAATCGGTCCAAAAACAAATTACATTATTAAGTACGGAACCTTTACCTTAATAAAATAGTTTGCTTTCCCTTATTAGTTGATTCCAAATTTTGTTTTAAAATAAGTATAAATTAACACCGCATCACTTCGCCATATTTATACAAAGCTATTTAGATTTTCAAGAGCCAACAAACTCACGTGATCAACAACGCTTTATAAATAGAGCATCAACGCTTATAGAAAGAGAAGGGGAGGTCGGAATAAAAATATAGGGCATAAAAAAAGCCTGCAAGGTGCAGGCTTTAATACAATTATTTTAAACGTTTATTCAACGTATGACTGAGCGTGAGCCAAATACTTTTCAATATCTCTAGCCTCAGAAGAGTTTGCGTAGTCTTCCAGAATAGCTTCGTAAAAGTCAACAGCGGCTTCAAAGTCGTTTATTTTCTCTGAAGTCATTCCCGCTTTCTTTAAATAAATAGGTGTCGAAAACTCATTGACATATGCACTTGAGGCTTTTTTGTAAGCCGAAATAGCATCTTCGTAATCTCCTAGTTGAGAAAGACAATCTCCAATAGCTCCTTCCTTCAAAGCACGTGTCATATGATCGGCAGCAGAGTAAGATTTTAAGTAATCAATAGCATCTTCGTAATCTCCAGTATGCATTAAAGAAACTCCCATGTAGTACTTAGAAGTGTTTCCAATATCAGTAGAACCGTAATTATCAATAATTTCCTCAAAACCCATGAATTCACTAGAACCAACCATGGCTAATTCGAAAGAATCAGCTGCAAATGCTTTTTGCGCCATGTAAACATCTTCCGAAGCACTTTTGTTGAGTGGTGGAAGGTACATACTGAAATAATAAAAGGCACCAAGAATAACAATAACTACAGCCGCTAAAGCAATCCCAATAGGTTGTTTGTTCTGGTCTAGGTATTTTTCCGCTTTTGAATAAGCTTGTCCTATGTTAATGTCTTCTTCTTCTACTTGATGTTTACTCATCTTTTACTAATTTTAAGCGTGCAAATATATTTAATTAGTCCTAACGATTGTTGAAAATTTGAAAGGGAAGCACGGTTTTTTGTACTTACCTTTGTTCACAACTAAAAATAGCCAATGTACCTGAAGCAAATATCGGTAGTAAACTTTAAAAATCATCTCGAAGCAAATTATTCTTTTTCCGATACAATCAACTGTTTTACAGGTAGTAATGGAGTAGGTAAGACCAATGTTTTAGATGCCATTTATTACTTGTCATTTTCTAAAAGCTTCTTTAACTCTATTGATTCGCACAACATAAATTTTGCGCACGATTTTTTTATTGTACAAGGGGAATACGAAGTAGATGACCATTCTGAAAAAATATACATCGGCTTAAAACAGGGTAAAAAGAAAACAGTTAAGCGAAATCAGAAGGTATATAAACGATTGGCAGATCATATTGGTCTTTTTCCTTTAGTGATGGTTTCGCCTGCAGATGCGAATCTAATTATTGAAGGTAGTGAAATTAGACGAAAGTTTATTGACGGAGTTATTTCTCAATACGACAAAGTGTATTTGGAAAATTTGATGAAATATAATAAAGCGGTTATTCAAAGAAATGCGCTGCTAAAGTCGTTTTCTGAGAATCAGTTTTTTGATCAAGACTCCTTAGATTTATGGGATATGCAAATGACGCAATATGCAGAACCTATATACGCCACCCGTACGCAGTTTTTAATGGATTTTATTCCTGTATTTCAAAAGTATTACGAGTTGATTTCAGGGAATAAAGAAGAGGTTTCGTTGTCTTATATATCTCAATTAAATGATCATTCATTTGAATCTCTTTTTAAAGAGAACTTAGCTGCAGAGTTACGTTCTGCGCACACGAAGGTAGGTATTCATAAGGATGATTTAGAGTTTCTTATAGATGGTCATAGTGTGAAAAAATATGGCTCTCAAGGCCAACAAAAAACTTATTTATTGGCTTTGAAATTGGCTCAGTTTGAAATTATTAAAAATATCAAGGGTAAGAAACCTATTCTTTTATTAGATGATATTTTTGATAAACTAGATAGTCAACGAGTTAAAGCATTGATGAAGTTGGTAAGTGATCACAACTTTGGTCAAATATTTATTTCTGATACGAATAGTAAAAGGGTTATTGATTTGTTTGACGACATTGATATTGAACCGAGGGTTTTTGAGGTGGTTAAATAGAAATACAAAAAATGAGCGATAATAATCAAAGTACCCTTGGCGAAGCCATTGTGAAAATGTTAAAAGCATACCGTTTAGAAAATAAAGTGACCGAAACAGATATTTGGCAATCTTGGGAATCCATAATGGGACCTTCGATATATAGGCACACCCAAAAAATTGAATTACGAGATCGTGTATTACTTATCAGATTAGACTCTTCAGCCTTGAGGCACGAATTAGGATTTGCAAAACCTAAAATTGTAGAAAAAATTAATGAACACGTAGGTAAGAAATTTATTGACGATGTTTTGCTGATGTAAGTAATTGATATAATTATTGGATCATTGTAGATCTTTTTCAATTCACTTATGAGTAGGCTTATTTATGCTGTAATTATTTTTAATTGCCATTTATGAATTATTTAATGGATAAAATGTTCTTTGTTTCTAAACCATCTTATTGTAGGAATTTACGGAATCAAATATTGAAAGAAGCACTGCAATCAGCATATGCATGAATTAATTCGTCATTAAGGGTGAGATAATAAGTTAGATGTTGCCCCAATTTAATTCCGTAAAATTGTGTGTCACCAAAACCATAAGATTCAGTATCTACGCCAATATCCAGGGTAAATAGTTTAATGAATTTAAACTTTATAAGACCATGTGATTACACTATTTTCGTAAACCAAATATCAAGTATATGATTAAATATTTCCTTCCGTTTGTTCTTGTTATGACCGCGTTTTTTTCGGTTCACGGCCAAAATTTAAAAGGTAAAAAATTACTGAAAGAATCTACGTTATTAGTGGAACAAGGAAAACAAAGAGAGGCAATTTCTTTGTTAGCTAAAAATTTCTCTAAAGAAGATAAAAATTATGACTTAGTAGGTCTTGAATTGGCGGAACATCTTATTAATGTTAAGTTATTAGATTCAGCTAATTATTTTTTAAGTGTTGCCGAAACTCATGAAAAGACCAAAATTGGAGAAGAATTAGCTTCCCAAAGGAGAGTTTTAGATGCAGAAATAGAAAAGTATAAAATGGAAGTTTTACTGGCTTGGAAAGAGTTTGACCAGGATGATTTCACTAAAGCAAACGAACATTTTTCTAAGTCATTAACTTTTGATATTGGAAATTACGAGGCTTATTTAGGTTTGGCTGAAATACAATTCAGAGGCGGTGCCAATGTAGAAGCCATTAACGGACTAAAAGAATCACTAACAAAATACTGTGCAAATAGCCAGGACAAGGCACATATATATGAGCACTTGGCAGAGGTGTATTTAACGCAAAGAAACTCCTTAGCCGCTATAAAAGCATGTAATACAGGTATGGAAATAGATGCTGACAATTTTAGTTTTTTCTACTTTAAAGGTAAAGGACTGTATTATCAGCGTTTGTTTATGGAAGCAGATAATTTGTTTGCGAATTATCTGCGATTTAAGCCGGAGAGCTCGGAAACATGGTTTTTACGTGGAGATTGTTATTACAACGTTAGAGAGTTTGAGAATGCCATTTTAAATTTGAATAAAAGTTTATCTATAGATAGTTTAAATACAGACGCTTTTAACATTAGAGGTCGTAGCTATTTTGAGCTAAAGAAATATGAGTTGGCAGTTGCTGACTTCAGCTATTTGAATCAACTTTATGAAGGTAACTTTTATGCCATTAATGCACTGGGTGTTTGCGAGTATTATGCGGGTGATTATAGCAGTTCTGTCATGCACTTTGAGGAATCATTAGCATTGAACCCAACAGACTACAATACGTTTAACATAATAAATGCTTACACCAAAAATGGTCAAAACAACAAGGCACTAGCTTTATGCAAGGAATTAGGAAAAAAGAATAGGGGCAGTGTAAAGTTCAATATTATTCACTGTCAAGTTTTAATAAACATGAATGATTTTGAAGGAGCCGAAATATGGCTAGATGAATCAGTGAAGTTTAACCCGTATGTGTTAGAATACATGCAGCTAGGCGAAGTGGTTTATAAAAACACGGGTAAAATTGGTAAATCTAAAAATTCAACCAGTATAATGAATGACTTTGAAGGAAATCCAATTAATATGGATTTGGTGTTTTAATCAATAACCCCTGATCCAATTAGCTCATTATTGGTATACCAAGCAGCGAATTGTCCAGCAGCAACACCTCTTTCTGGGGTGTCAAATAATATATATAACCCTTCTTCTTGGCGATAAACTGTTGCGCTTACTAGTGGCTGTCTGTATCTGATTCTAACATCAAATTGTTTGTGACTACCTATGGGCATTTCCAAATCTTCACGTATCCAATGAATTTCATTTTCGGGAACAAACAACCCGGGTCTTAATAAACCAGGGTGATGATCTCCTTGGCCCGTATAAATATGATTGGTTTCAGTGTTCGTAGAAATAACATATAATGCCTCTTTTGTTCCTCCAACGGCCAAGCCTTTACGCTGACCAATAGTGAAATAATGTGCCCCATTGTGTTGCCCCACTATTTTTCCGTTTTCGGGAGAGTAGGTGAAAGGAGTCGTCAACGAAGTCAATTTGTGTTGTAAAGAAGTGAACTCCGTAGGAATTGGAGCGTATTGCAAATAATCATCTGCTATTTCAATGATATCACCCGTTTTAGGTTTTAATTGTTGTTTTAGAAAATCAGGGAGTTTCACTTTTCCAATAAAACAAAGTCCTTGAGAATCTTTCTTGTTGGCTGTTGTTAATCCTTGTTCTGCTGCAATTTCTCGAACTTCACTTTTTTGAAGATGACCAATCGGAAAAAGCGATTTGGAGAGTTGACTTTGACTTAATTGACATAAAAAATAGCTCTGGTCCTTGTTGGTGTCAGCTCCTGCCAACAATTGAAAACTAGTGCCTGAATTAGTGGTTATTTGTTCTTTTTGGCAATAATGTCCTGTAGCTACAAAATCAGCCCCAAGCTTTATGGCAGCATCTAAAAAAATATCGAATTTAATTTCTCTATTACATAAAACATCAGGGTTAGGAGTTCTACCTTTTTCATATTCAGCAAACATGTAATCTACAATACGTTCTTTATAATCGGCACTTAAGTCAATAGTCTGATAGGGGATCCCTAACTTTTCAGCGACTAGCAATGCATCGTTACTATCATCAATCCACGGACAATCATCACTAATGGTGACTGAGGTGTCATGCCAATTTTTCATGAACATAGCAATAACTTCGTACCCTTGCTCAATTAATAAATGAGCTGCAACACTAGAATCTACACCACCCGATAATCCAACAACAACACGTCCTTTTTTCATAACTCTCAAAAAAATGAATGGCAAATTTACTTCTTTTATTTGGGGCATTGAACACTCCTTACAATAAGGATGACGTGTTAAGAAAAAAATAACTTAATGTACCACTTTATTCTTTTTTTGACGTCAATTATGTATACGTTACATTTGGTATACATCCGAAAACATGAAACAGTTTTTACTCGCTCTACTTTACCTCTTTATTGCTTTCGCTGGTAGTTCTCAATGCGCGAGTAATTTATTGAACTTAGGACCTGATACAACGGTTTGTATAGGTAGCTCTCAAAACTTCTCCGCGGGAAGTGGGTTTTTAACATACCAATGGAATACCGGATCCACGAGTAGTACTATTTCGGTGAATACTCCGGGTTCTTATTCCTGTCAAACGTTGTTGTTTAACCCCATAGCATCAAATCTTGTTTCTAACGGTGATTTTTCTTTAGGAAACACGCTGTTTACATCGTCTTATGTATACGGCACTGGCGGATCTTGGGGCTTATTGTCCAATCCGGGGCAATATGCAATAAGTACTAATGCCAACTTAACTCACAATAACTTTCCATCTTGTACAGACCACACTACTGGAGCGGGTAATTATATGATAATGAACGGCTCTTCGGTGGCTAATACAAATGTTTGGTGTCAAACCATTTCGGTTTCTCCTAATACCAGTTATGTTTTTTCAAGTTGGTTTACTTCGGTGGATCCCGGAAGTCCTGCGCAATTAAATTTAACCGTTGATGGTACGGCAATTGGCGCTGTTTTTAATTTGAGTGCATCTACATGTAGTTGGGTTAAATACGAACGCATATTTACTTCAGGAGCGGCTCAAACATCGGCTGTTATTTGTATTAGAAGTCAAAGTAGTGCTGCTGGTGGTAATGATTTTGCCGTAGATGATATTGTTTTTTCTGCAGCCTGCGTGTATTCTGATACGGTAGTTTTATCAACTGACACAATTCCTATAGTTAATTTGGGAGCGGATACAAATATGTGTAATGGGAGCACCCTTACTTTAGATGCCACTGATGACCCTACGTTTGATTATCTCTGGAGTTCAGGAGCTAATACTGCCATAACTACCTTGAATTCTAGTCATACTAATTTAATGGTAACAGTCACCAATGGGCATTGCTCATCCACGGATGCCATTAATGTGTTGTTTTCCTCTCAGCCATTGGTAGACTTAGGAAATGATACAACGCTATGTCCAGGTGGTAATTTGGTGTTAGATATGTCTTGGCCAAGTGCGTCTTATTTATGGAGTGATAACTCTACGAGTAATATGCTGGCCGTTAATTCTGCTGGTCAATATTGGGTGCAGGTTTCTGATATTTGCGGGGTTGCATACGATACCATTAACATTAGTTATCTCACTTTTCCTTTAGTTGATTTAGGGGCTGACACGAGTATATGTGATGGAGAAATAGTGGTTTTAAATGCGATTTATCCTGGGGCAAGTTATACATGGAATGGAGGTACTAGCGATTCGGTACTTTCTGTGACTGCAACAGGACAATATAGCGTTAACGTGCAGGTAGGTAGTTGTATAGATAGAGATACCATTCAAGTAAGTGTAAATCCGTATCCGTTGGTAAGCCTAGGTTCTGATACTGTTTTATGTGTTGGACAATCCTATATTGTTCAAGTCAATAATCAAGGGGCAACCTATTTGTGGAATGATGGCGCATTAGGAGCAGCCAAAAACATTGTAACAGCAGGTACGTATTGGGTAAATGTGAGTATTGGAAACTGTCAAAGTTCAGATACCTTAATTGTTGATATGATTGATTATCCGATAGCGGATTTGCCTTCTGATTCATTTGCGTGTGAAGGAGATAATATTATTTTCGATGTGACTCAAAATAATGTAACTTATTTATGGAACGATAACTCTACAAATCCTACTTTATCCATTAGCCAATCGGCTCAAGTTTGGGTGGAGGTATCCAATTTTTGTGGTGTTGATTCTGATACCACTAATATTTATGTAAATCCATACCCAATAGTGAATTTAGGGAATGATACTTCTATCTGCGATGGAGAATCTTTGACGAAGGATGTATTTAATGTGGGAGGGGTGTATGACTGGAGTGATGGTACTTCTTTGCAAGCATTTGAATTTACCTCATCCGGAATCTATTCTGTAACAGTCACCTCTAATTTTTGTGCTACTGCTGATACCTTTAACCTGACCGTATTTGAAATGCCAGATGTTAATTTGGGGGTGGATACATTGATTTGTATTAAAGCAATATACGAAATGACGGTAATAGATAGTTTTGATTCTATTTATTGGATGGATGGTTCCACGGAGTCAACTTACATTGTTCAGGAGTCAGGGGCACAATGGGTAGAAGTAACAAATGAAATTTGTAAAGGTTCTGATACTGTATGGGTAAGTATGGAAAACTGTGAAACGTACGTAGAAATGCCTAATGTTTTCACTCCAAATGAGGATGGTGTAAATGAGGTGTTCTCCCCTATATATACTGTTGGAATAATAGAAATGCACACCACCATTTTTGATCGTTGGGGTAAAGTAGTTTTTGAAACTAATAACCCAAAAATTAACTGGAATGGAACGAATAAAGGAGGCGAGAAAATGCCAGACGGGGTGTATTTCTGGACGGCTGATATAATAGGGATTGATGCGGAAAACTATGCTCAAAATGGAACAGTTACATTAATTGGTAACTAGATTTTAGAACCTCATTTATTGACATGCTGAACAAAAAAAAACGTATAAAAAAAGGAGCTAATCACTAGCTCCTTTTTTACTTGAAAATATTTTGATCTATTCACACACTTTAGAAAGAGTCGTGCTTATTTCTACTTCTACTTCATTCCATAGTTTGCTAATACCATCTGCACCAGTATGTAAAACCTTACACTCGGTGTTTAATGCTTGGATTCCACCGTTAGCATCCCAATTATCCATATTTAATGTCGTAGATAATGTTAAAACATCTGCCATCAAAGTATAACTAGTAACTTGCTCGTGAGTGATTTCATTCATAGTAAAAGCCACTATTGCTTCTCCTTTTCCATCTAATGCTTCGCTAATTTTAACAATATGTCCAGAAATAGTGTCTGTACTAATCAACGTATTAAAGAAAAAAGTGATTATTTTAGGATCTCTGTGTTCGTTACCTGAATTTACACTGTTAGTCACAATAGTAAATGAAGCGTTTTCGAATACAGCTGATTCACTATTTGATTCTACTGTATTGTCTACCGTGTAGGTGTTGAAGGTTCCGCTAACGGCAATTTTATCGGTAGTTTTGAAAGATGTCCAGCTTAATTTTGTGGAGCTCGAATCATAAGCATACGTGCAGACCTGTTCGGTAGACTTTTTTAATGGAGCACTTTCTGGAGCTGTTTCTTCTGAAGACTCTGTACCACAGGATACCATAAATAGAGAGCCTATTGCGAGTATATATAATTTATTGATTTTCATTTTTTTTATTTTTTATGTTGATTGATTTCTATTTTAATCCTATTTCAATTAACCGTTCGGTTAAGTATTCACCAGCAGTAATATCTGTAAACTGTTTAGGGTGTGTTTCATTGATTGTCTCTGGCAAACAATTTAATGGCATTTCTGATACTGGGTGTAAGAAAAATGGCAAGGAATATCTACTCGTACCCATATTTGATGCCGGTGGATTTACCACGCGATGGGTCGTTGACCTTAACTTATTATTCGTTAAACGTTGTAACATATCGCCTACGTTCACTACAATGTGATCTTCTATTGCAGTAACACTTTTCCATTCTCCCTGTTTGTTTAACACTTGTAGTCCATCTGCAGATGCTCCAACTAAAAGGGTGATTAAGTTAATGTCTTCGTGCTCACCAGCCCTAACAGCATCGGTTTTTAGTGTTTTGACAGGAGGGTAGTGGATTGGACGTAAAATACTATTCCCATTATGAACAAATTTATCGAAATAATTTTCGTCTAGTTCTAAATAAAGTGCAATTGCCCGAAGCACTTCCAATCCTGTGTTTTCTAATGCTTGATACGTTGCTTTTCCTGTGTGAAGGTATTCTGGAAGTTCGGTAACATTAATGTTTTCTGGATATTCCGCTTTTCGCTTTTCGTCATCTTCTACAAACTGACCAAAATGCCAAAACTCTTTTAAGTCGCCCGTTGTTCTTCCTTTAGCATGTTCTTTTCCAAAAGAGGTATATCCACGTTGGCCCCCCATTCCTGATGGCTCATATTTCTTTTTCGTTTCTTCAGGTAAAGTAAAGAAATCGGCATTCAAATCATAAATTTTATCAATCAATTCAGTTGATACCGTGTGATTTTTTAATGCGACAAAACCAATTTCTTCGTACGCACGACCTAAGTCAGCAACAAATTGCTTTTTTCTGTCTGAATCACCTGATAAAAAATCAGATAAATCTACAGCTGGTATTCCTTGTGGTGTACTCATGTTTTTAATTATGGGATGCTACTTTGTAATAACTTAAACTCTGGATTATTACTGTACTCTATTCGGTAACCCATTTTACGGGCCCACTTTCGAATGCGGTAAACTCTATTTTCTGTATCAGGGTGCGTGCTAATTATAGGGGGAATGTTGACATTATTACCACTAGATATGAGCTCTTCAAAGAAATCTGCTAAAGCAATTGAGGAATAGTGACTCCCGGTACCCATGTAGATAACCGACTTTTTATCGGCATGTGACTCTTGATCTCTTCCTAATCCCAATCCTAAAATTTTATTGGCTACCTCTACGGCAATAAACACCCCGAAAGAGGCACCTGCGGCTGCAGCTGCGGCAATTATTATGGCTTGCCTACCCACACTTCTTGACAGCTTTTTGACAGAATGCCGCAGTTCAGCATGAGCTATTTCATGACCAATTACAGCGGCTAGCTGATCCTCGTTTTTTGCTAATTTGATTAATCCAGTGTAAACAAAAATATATCCACCAGGAGTGCAAAATGCATTCACCATTTTATCATCCGTGATGATAGTTATAGAATCATAGGCAAATATTCCTTGTTGATGAATATCGGGGGATTCTAATATGTTATTCACAACACGTTTTAACTGGGTATAGGTGACGGGATTCTTTGTTTTATTAAGTATCGGGTACTTTTTAGGGTCGTTATGAATCTGGTTAGAAGTAAGCGCCCCTAATTCCACGTCCTTTTTCTTTGGAATTGCCGTGTAACAGGACGTAAAACCAAACGCAATAAATACTCCAACGATGGGAATGAGGTGTTGTAAACGCATTATTTTTTTCTAAACATGAAAACTTTTACAAATTAAATAAAATCTGAGTGAAAAATAGCTAAAACTTAAGCAAAGAGCGGTTATTACTAGTTATATGACTATAACACGCACAAAAAAAGTGGCACTAAGCCACTTTTTTTGAAATTTGTTTATTAAATCTTATTTAATAGCTAATGTCCAATCAAATTTATCTTCTACGTTTCCTTTACGTAAATCTTCTAAATACGTATTTATCTTAACTTGAAACATATCATCTGTAATAGCCGGTAGATCAAAATCAGCACCTGCTAATCCAATAGATTTAATTTGAGCAATCGTTGCTGCTGTACCTACCCCAAAGGCTTCGGTTACATCCCCGTTTTTTATCGCTTCCGTTAATTCATACACATCTACTTGACGCTCCTCTACTTCAATACCCCAATCCTTAGCGATACCCATAATAGACTTCCTGGTAATACCATTTAAGATGGTATCTGATACAGGAGAGGTAGTCAGCTTTCCTTTGTACATAAACATTAAGTTCATAGTACCTGCTTCTTCCACGTATTTGTGCTCTTTAGAATCTGTCCAAATTATTTGTTGGTAACCTGCCTCCATAGCTAAACGAGTAGGGTACATAGAACCCGCATAATTACCTGCTGCTTTTGCATGACCTGTGCCACCTGGAGCTGCTCTTGAATATTCCGTTTCAATTTTTACTCTTACGGGCTCAGCATAATACTTTCCAGCAGGAGAGCATAAGATCATAAACCGGTAGGTAGTGGAAGGTCTAACACCTAAAAAGGTGTCCCAGGCCATCATAAAAGGTCGGATGTATAAAGAGGAGCCTTGACGATTTGGAATCCAATCCTTGTCTAAACTCATTAACTGCTCTAAACCGGCCATGAAAATTTCATTTGGGATTTCTGGCATACACATTCTAACCGCTGAATGATTTAAACGATTAGCATTTTCTAAAGGACGAAATAAGTAAGCATTACCTTGATCATTTTTGTAGGCTTTCATTCCTTCAAAAATAGACTGGCCATAATGCCACATTGAATTGGCTGGATGAACACTTAATTCTCCGGTAGGAACAATTCTACAATCCGTCCATTTCTCACCGTCAAAATCGGCAATAAACATGTGATCAGTAAAATTTTTTCCAAATACAATTTCATCTTGATTAAAAGATGGCAAGTTAGGGTTCTCGTTTTTTGTTACAGAAATATCTACGCTCATTGGTTCAAATTTTGATACTACAATTATACAAAATTTTATGCGTTTAATAAAGGAATTGTTATCTGTGTTATTTGGTTAATTTCGTTATTAACAAAATAAAATAAATAAAAATAATTATTTTACAAAATATTATTTGCTTATTCTGAACCCCGCGATAAGTGAGCGGTGATCGGAGAGTTTTTTTGGACCTACCTTATAGGAGGTGGATTGCAGTTGCTTAGAATGTAAAATATAGTCTAATCGTAAACCAGGTATGGTGCTAATACCATCAAAAGTAGTTCCGATTCCAAAGCCATATTGTAAGAATGGGTCGTTTAAAGTCTCAGTAAACCTAGGGTAGGCATAGGAATAGGGGGGTTCATTAAAATCACCTAAAACGATTACCGGATACTCACATGCCTCTAATTTTTTGAGTATTTGTGTCACTTCTTCCTGCCTATTTCGCGCAGCTACCATTACTTTAGATAGTATGGTTTTAGATTTTCGAATAGCCTCCTCTTCCGAGGTATTGGTTATGTTTTCTACAAACTTGTAATCTTCTGGTAAAAACCCTAAAGAGTTTAAGTGAGTATTGTACAGACGTACTATTTGGTTATCTATTTTGATATCCGTAAAAAATGAAATTGATTTGTGGCGACTCTCATCTTCATAACCTTTTCCAGAATCTAAAATTTTGTACTTAGAAAAGGTAATGAGACCAAAAAAATTTTCTCTTTTACTTTTAGAGGACCCCGGTTCTTTTTTGACGTAAGGATAGCCAAGCGATTTCATTCGTTTGATGTTTTCGGTTCCCTTTTTTTTAGATTCAAAAAACTCTTGAAAGCAAACTATGTCTGGGTTTGTTTTTTCAATATAGTGAAAAATTCGATCTCTAGTGGTGGGGTCATCTAACCAGTTATATTGATTTAACAACCGCACGTTAAATGACATTACAGTAAAGTGGGTAGAGTCGGAGTTATCGGTTTTCCAATTAAGGGCAATCATATTTGATGCAGTGGTATACCCCAGACCCATTACTGCAATGGAAAGAATAAAGTGAAGCTTTTTAGAGTACAACCAAAATAGGGAGAAAAGTAGATTGAGACCTAAAAAATATGGGTAAGATAGACCTATTAAGTATCCAAATGTATACGTACTGGGTTCAAATGAATACGAAAAGTTAGCCAATAAGAGTCCCATAGCCAAAAAAATATTGACTAAAAATAACATTTTTTGGATCCAATTTAATTTCATTATTGTTTACTAAACTTGAATAAATAATCCTTTTCCTCTTTGTTCAAACTATCATAGCCATACTTAGAAATTTTATCTAAAATTTTATCTACTTCGGCTTGTGATTTTTCTTCTGGTGGTGTTCGTTTAAAAGAATCGTTTTTATGAACAACTTTAATTTTGGGAGAGGTTTTGAAAATGGCAATTACGTTAGTTAGATATTTGGTAATATGATCGTTAAGATCTATTCCTTTTGGGAGATAGAAGGCGAATAGGTACCCGTAAAAAGCGCCTCCGTAATGAGCTACTTTTCCCCCCGTGTTTTGGTCTAAGTATAAAACACTAGAGGTAATGAATGCGACCAATACGACATATTTTAAAGAAATACGATACGTAAAAACTGTGACCATATAATTGGGTTGCAAAAAACCGGTGGCTACTATAATAGCCATCACTCCGCCTGAGGCACCTATCAAATAGCTACCGGGTGATACGGTGGTCACTACTACTGAAGATACCATATAGAGCAATCCTCCAACAATACCTCCATATATAAAGCCTTGTAATAATCGTTTCTGGCCATATAAATCAACGAAAATTCGACCGATAAAATAAAGTAAAAACATATTAAAAAATACATGACTCAAACCTACATGGGTAAACATGTAGGTGACTAATGTCCAAATACGCCAATAGTAGGTACTTATATCTGCCGATAATCCGAAAAAACGAACAACTCCTTGTTCGGCTTCATCGGGTACAATAGCTAAAATCACATTAAGTAATATAAAAACGACCGCATTTAGAATGATGATTTGAAAAAGATAGTTTTTACTCTTAAAAACCTCAAGGATATCTTTGAAAATTGAATTATTCATAGCTATAATAAACGAAAAGTAGGGTCAAAACGTTGCCACAACTTGATTAGAATAAACCCGGTGATTAGTCCACCTAAATGGGCAAAGTGTGCAATTCCGTCACTTGAACCCGCAATACCAGAGTACAATTCAAAGGCCCCGTAGCCTGC
>JBLFZF010000016.1:0-38828 GCA_047610145.1 Salibacteraceae bacterium
CCAGCATTAGACGCTAAGTTTATGGAAGACAGATTTAATTTACCCGTTACAGAAATAGAACTTAATACGGTAGTTCGTCAAGAAAATGAATCAGGTATTCTACATAACGCAACTCAGTTAAGACGACTTATCCAAAACCATACGACTGCCATTGAGTTTGACGTAAACGAAACTGATTTTAAAAGCATTAATGGCTTAGAACTTCAAGAATATATTGAAGAAAGTATGAATAACTATGGCGTAGAGGATATACTCTTTATTACGCGGTCTAATAAAAGAGCCAATCAGTTCAATAATGAGATTAGGAATAGATTGTTATTTCGAGAGGAGAAAATTGAAACTAGCGATATTTTAATGAGTGTGAAAAATAATTATCATTGGTTAAATTCGGAAGAGACTAAAGACGACTTTATTGCCAATGGAGAATCATTTGAAATACTGAAAGTATTAAATAAAGAATCCATGTATGGGTTCGATTTTGCAGACGTGAATATTCGATTCATAGATAATAGAATACCAGACATTGACGTGAAAGTATTATTAGATAGTTTGATGGTTGAGGCTCCTTCAATCAGCACTTCTGAAATTAGAAATTTGTATTATAAGATATTTGAAGACTATGTAGCGCAAGGAGAAGGTAGGAAAGCGAAACAATTAACATTAAAGGACCCATACTATAATGCAATTCAATGCAAGTTCTCTTATGCCGTTACTTGTCATAAAGCACAGGGAGGGCAATGGTCTGCTGTGTTTGTTGATCACGGATATCTAACCGATGAAATGGTAGATGAAAACTTGTTGAGATGGTTGTATACAGCTATTACCAGAGCTAAAAAACAGGTATACCTGGTTAACTTTAATTCGAATTTTATCGCGGTCTCTTAGCCTACATCTTCAGAAGTATTATTTTAGCGGCATGAAGAAATGGGTAGCAAATTTTTTATTTAAGCTGTATGGATGGAAGTTAGTTGGGCAAGTTCCTTCTGATGTTAAAAAGTTTGTTCTAATCGCGGCACCTCATACGTCAAACATGGATTTTTTTCTCGCCATGCCTACCATGTGGAGTCTTGGAGTGCCGGGTAAGTTTTTAATAAAACGCGAACATACAGATGCCTTTTATGGAGGGTTGATTAAAGCGATGGGTGGAATAGGGGTCGACCGAAAAAATCAGTCGAATGAGTTTATTGTAGATTTAAATAAAATTGTAGATTCTCACAAAGAGATGGCTATGCTTTTTACTCCGGAGGGAACACGTAAGAGGGTAGCGAAATGGAAAACCGGGTTTTACCGTGTAGCTATTGCCGTTAATGTACCTATCGTTTTAGCGTATGCAGAATATGCCCAAAAGGAAGTTCATATTGGAGATGTTTTTTACCCCAGCGGAGATTTTGAAAAGGACTTCGATTATATGGAGCGGTTTTTTAAAAATGTAACCGCAGCCTTTCCAGATGAATATAACACCAAAATATTTGACCGTAAGGACCCTTAACTGTTTTTATCAATGAGATGGTGAGTTTCCTATTCTTGTTTTAATGTGTTAATTATTAGTTTCTAAGGTTGTTTTTTTATACCACTGATTTTATCTATTTTTAGCACTTACAAAATTGGTGTTTTATTCAGTGCGAGAAATAGTCAAATTACCTGTGTTAGTTTTCACCATCATTATATTGATGGCGGGAGATTTATTAGCCTATGATGGGGGTAAAATTCCTGAGTCAATTAAAACTCCTGTGTCCACTAGATCGGTTATTAGAGACATTAATTTGTTAAATACTTCGGATATTCATATTTGTTATGAAAACAGAGGTTCTGCCCAGGTGGTAATTAATTTCGAGAATTTAGGAAATGACACCTTATATAATATTCAATTTGGGTGGTTTATAACCGTAGATGATACGGGATCTCAGCAATGGTCAGGAGTTCTACCTCCCAATTCAAATCAATTTGTTACCCTAAATCAATTAACATTTACGAATAGTGGGACTCATAATATAAAATTATGGGCAGACATTGGGCTATCGGATATCAATAGTTCGAATGATTCGGCTTCTTTATTATTAGTCGTAGAACCGTTTCTAGCTTTAGATGTTTTGTCGGATACATCTATTTGTGCGAATACTAGTTTCTCTTTGGAAATTCCTGTCGGCTATGCCTCATATACATGGGGTAATGGTCAAAATGTTCGCCAAGTAATTGCTGAAAATTCTGGACTATATAAAGTAACAGTGACCAATGCTCTTGGCTGTCAAGCTGTCGACTCTATGGTTATTGACCAATACCCCAGTCCAACGTCATTACTGCCGCCTGATACGGTGCTGTGCGACAGTACAATTCTGGTGCCTCAGGTTTCCGAGAAGTTTTCCTCGTATAACTGGGGTTTCGGAGATACCGTTTCTAACATATCAATTTCTGTAGAAGGATCGTATGTTTTAAGTGTAATAGACACCTTTGGTTGCGCGTACACAGATACTTTAAACGTGCAATATGCAGCTCCACCTATTCCTACGATACCTACACAGGTGTTTATTTGTGACGGTGACTCTGCTATTCTTTCTGTATCTGCTCTCTTTTCGTCTTTTCAATGGAGTAATGGATCTACAGCTAGCTCAATTTCGACCACCAGCCCAGGTGTGTATTATATTACCGTGACGGGTACTTCAGGTTGTTTTGGTTACGATACCGTGCAAGTGTTGGTGAATTCCTTACCAGATGTAGTTTTTAATGATTCGATAATGTGTAATCTAGAGCCCTTTATTCTTGATGTTGGATGGTACTCAAGTTTTCAATGGTCTAATGGGGATACTATTCAACATCCAGTAATTACATCACCTGGATGGTATGGCGTTAGTATTACCGATTTAAATGGATGTGAGAATTCAGACTCTATTGAGGTAGTTAATGTAAATGTTTCCGTTTCATTAGGGCCGGATACATCTATTTGTGAAGGAGATGGGTCTTTTATTATTTTAGGTCAATACGATTATTATTTATGGGATGATGGACATAATGGTCCGAGTCAGTTTATTGGGAAACCAGGTATTTATTCAGTTACGGTAACCACAACTGGATGCTCTATTTCAGATGACTTGTTAGTCGTAGAATTACCTTATCCATTGGCCAGTTTTACAGAGACTATAGCCAGTAATACGGTAGATTTTATAAACGGGTCAAATACTAATTCCAATATTGATTGGAGTTTTGGAGACGGACACTTTTCCTCCCAAGTGAATCCAACGCATACATTTTCTGCTTTTGGAATGTTTGACGTTACATTAACTACGTCAAACATATGTGGTATTGACTCTTTAACTAAGACCATTGGTGTTTTTCCTTTAGCCGTTAATTCGATTTATAAGGAAGATGATTTTATTGTGTATCCGAGTTTAGTAAGTGATGTGGTTCATATTAAGCTTGGTTTATCTAACTTGGAAATACTTACTTATAGGGTGTATGATGCCAGTGGTAAATTATTACTTGTTAATGAAGAACGCGTATTAGGGGGTGATCAAGTATTCAACTTGAACGTTTCAAATTTCGCAACCGGCTCATATTTTCTTAGGGTTTCAGGTGACCAGGAGTTTATAGGAGTAAAGCAATTCTTTAAGCATTAAACTACTTAAGTTCTAACCCTAATTTCTGCTCCCAATCTACCAGTTTAGGATGTGTTTTAGATAGATGAATAAATTTATCTTTATTGGTATACAATAATTTCTTCGCTTTCTCGATACTCACTTGGGTGGAGAATGCAATATGATTATTCTTTAAGTGAGTCTTTAAGTAGTCAAGTAAATTAGATGACATTTTGCCGAACTCTAATTCATTGGTTTCATTTCTAAAAATTAAATGAATGGTCTTAGAATCACTTAATAACTTAGGTTCGCAATTAGCTAAAATACTGGAAGAAAACCCACCTAGGGATTTCTTCATGGTTTCCGAGTATTGTTTCCAAAAAGAAATCATTTGCATCTCGGAAAATGTGGAATCACCATGGTGAACATTAACTTTCTCCTCCGGTACTTCATTTTGTGGTTTGATACGAATAATAGATTTTCTTCTTCCTCTTACAACAGAAACAGGAATAGGTTTTGCTTTCTTTTCTGATGAAGGTATTTGAGCCTTTACGGGGTTTGGACGAGTTGGTTGTGGTTTAACTATATTGGAAGTTGATACTCCACTAACTGGTTTTAAAGCGTCTTTTGTTAAACCACTTACATATAGCGGATAATCAAGAAACGTCTTTACTTTTTTTTTTCGTCCATTGAACTAATGGATGACAATTGCATTAAGCAAATCTCTACAAGCAGCCTCTGGTTTTTACTCGATTTGTATCGGTAATCTACATCAGAAAGTAGTTGTAAAGCATCCAGTAGAAAAATACCATGACATTTTTTAGCTTGGGTAAAGTATCTTTCTTTTAAAGTCTCACTAGTTTCCAATAAAACGATTGTTTGAGGATTGATACAAACTAAAAGGTCTCTAAAATGGTTAGACAGTCCTACAATAAAATTATGACCATCAAACCCATTTTCTAGGACTTTATTAAATAGGAGTAAACTTTGCGAAGCATCATGCTCCAGAATGAAATCCGTTATTTTAAAGTAGAATTCAAAATCTAATACGTTTAGATTATCAATAACGTTTTTGTAGGTGATTTGATTTCCTGAGAAACTAACAATTTGATCAAATAGAGAAAGAGCATCTCTCATTCCTCCGTCTGCTTTTTGAGCAATAGTATGCAATGCATTTTCTTCTGCAGTGATGCCTTCTTCCTTTGCGATATATTGCAGGTAGCCTACAATATCAGAGTTACTAATTCTTTGAAAATCAAAAACCTGACATCTGGAAATAATAGTGGGTAAAACCTTATTCTTTTCAGTAGTTGCTAAAATAAATATAGCGTGAGCTGGTGGTTCTTCTAGGGTCTTTAAAAAGGCGTTAAATGCGGATGCAGATAACATATGGACCTCATCTATAATATATACTTTATGACTTCCTATTTGTGGAGGTATACGCACTTGGTCAATAAGTTGACGTATTCCATCTACGGTATTGTTAGAGGCCGCATCTAATTCAAAAATGTTAAATGCAAAATCCTCATTTTCAGAAACCTCATCTTTTAAATCATTTTTATTAATGGTTTTTGCTAAAATCCTTGCTGTGGTTGTTTTGCCTACACCTCTGGGTCCAGTGAATAAAAATGCTTGGGCCAAATGATTACTCGATATAGCTGATTTTAAAGTTTCAGTAATCGATTTTTGACCCACCACACTTTCCCATGTTGTTGGTCTGTACTTTCTAGCTGATACAATAAAATCTTCCATCTCTTATTTAATGATACAAATTTAAAATCATTTTCAGGGAAGGAAAGCGATGCGTTGATTAATATATGAATTGTTGAAAACTTAGCACGTAAAAAAAGGTATGCGTTCAATAGGATGCCTTTTTTATAAACTCGAGTTTTGTTTAGAAGGCGATAGCAGCTCCTAATTGAAAATACTGTTGTTTTAAATTGGAGTTATCTTCTTTGTCTAAGTTGATGGTTCCTAAATGATATCTAGCTTCAAATGAAATAACGGCTACCTTAAATCCAATACCTAAGAAGGCTGGAATATCTAGTGCTTTTGGTTTATCTTCATCCTCAATATCTGCCTTAGTGTCACCCACCGTCAACGTGTTGGAAATTCCAAAGTTAGCTGCTAGTCCACCTAATGCATAAAACGTACCTAGTTTAAGTTTCAAATATACAGGTAGAGCAATGGAGTGCCGTACAAACTTGTTAGTTACGTTCAATACCTCTAGTGAACGCCCCACGGAATTATATTCAACTCCAATTCCTAACCGTAACATGGGAACTATTTTTTTTTCACCAAAAACCCCAACATAAAATGAGTTTAAGTTGTCGCCACTAGTATTCCCATTCCCATGAATATTTGACAATTGCCAACCTGCACGAACTCCTTTTTTACCTCCTTCGTCATCACCTGCAAATGCAATAGAATATGGAGCTATAAAAATAATTACCAGTAATAATAGGTGTGATTTTTTCATGTTTATTTTTTGAGGAACTCAAATATAAACAAATAATTATGGAGCTATTCTGGAGTAAAATAACAGAGGCTGCCTAAAGGCAGCCTCTACTATGTTTTTTAAAACTAGTTTTAAATGCTAGATAGAATACTATTTAAGGTTTTACTTGGTCTCATGGCCTTAGAAATTAACTCCTCATTACCATAATAATATCCGTTTAATTCTACTTTTTCTCCTTGAGAGTTATTCATTTCTGAAATAATAACTATTTCATTGTTCAATAAATCTTCGGCAATAGGAGTAAATTGAGCCTTTAAATCATTATCCTCATTTTGGTCTGCTAATTTTTGAGCCCAGTATAAGGCTAAATAGAAGTGACTTCCTCTATTATCTAATTCATTAACTTTTCTTGACGGTGATTTATCTTCATTTAAAAGAATTCCCGTGGCGGCATCTAAGGTCTTTCCTAAAATAGCGGCTTTAGAATTGTTATGTGTTTCAGCAAAGTGTTCTAGAGACACGGAAAGTGCTAAGAATTCACCTAAAGAATCCCATCTTAAGTGACCCTCTTCCTCAAATTGTTGAACATGCTTTGGAGCAGAGCCACCTGCTCCTGTTTCAAAAAGTCCACCACCATTCATTAATGGCACAATAGACAACATTTTGGCACTAGTGCCGACTTCTAAAATGGGGAAAAGATCTGTTAAGTAATCTCTTAAAACATTACCAGAAACGGAAACAGTATCTAGTCCTTTGATAATTCTATCCATAGAAAAACGAATAGCCTCCTTTGGTGTCATAATTCGAACATCTAGACCTTCCGTATCATGATTAGGTAAATATTTTTCTACTTTAGAAATTATCTGAGCATCATGTCCACGTTTAGGATCTAACCAGAAAATAGCTGGCGTGTTGGTCGCTTTTGCACGTTTCACGGCTAATTTCACCCAGTCTTGAATAGGTGCATCCTTAGTTTGACACATTCTAAAAATATCTCCTTCCTCCACGTTTTGAGAAATTAAGATTTTTCCTGCTGAATTGACTACATTAACCACTCCCGAAGAGATCATTTGGAAAGTCTTATCATGAGATCCGTACTCTTCTGCTTTTTGAGCCATTAGCCCAACATTTGAAACACTTCCCATTGTGGTTGGATCAAATGCTCCGTTCTCTTTGCAAAAGTCAATAGTTTCTTGATATATTCCAGCATAACAACGGTCGGGGATAATGAACTTTGTGTCTTTTGCTTTTCCATCAGGGCCCCACATCTGTCCGGCATTTCTAATTGCAGCTGGCATGGAGGCGTCAATGATAACATCACTTGGTACGTGTAAATTGGTAATTCCTTTATCTGAATTTACCATAGCCATTTCTGGACTATTTTTATATACCGTGTTAATATCAGCTTCTATTTCTGCTTGTTTATCTGCAGGTAGCGCTAGCATTTTCGCGTATAAATCGCCTAGTCCGTTGTTTGGGTTGTAGCCAATTTCATTAAACGTATCTTGATGCTTTTCAAATACATCATTAAAGAATACAGATACTGTATTGCCAAAAAGAATAGGGTCAGAAACCTTCATCATTGTGGCCTTTAAATGTATAGAAAACAAAACATCTTGCTCTTTCGCATCTTTTATTTCATGGGCTAAAAAGGTCTTCAGCTTGCTGGCGCTCATTACTGACGTATCTATAATTTCGCCAGCAATTAAAGTTGTTGTTTCTTTTAAAACTGTTGGGGTACCATTTGAGTTTACAAACTCAATTTTTACTTGGGTATCTAGCTCCACCTCTACAGATTTTTCACTGCCATAAAAGTCTCCACTTGTCATGTTAGATACATGTGATTTGGAATCTTTGGCCCAAACACCCATGGAGTGCGGATGCTGACGAACGTAATCTTTTACTGCTTTTGGTGCTCTTCGGTCAGAGTTGCCTTCGCGAAGCACGGGGTTTACTGCACTACCTTTCACTTGATTGTATCTGGCTTGAATACTTCTTTCTTCTTCGGTGCTAGGGTTGTTTGGATAGTTTGGTATATCCAAGCCTTTTGTTTGTAACTCTTTTATTGCAGCAAGTAATTGAGGTACCGATGCTGAAATATTTGGAAGTTTAATAATATTCGCTTCTGGTAGTAAAACCATCTCGCCTAATTCTTCCAATGCATTTGGAACTTTTTGAGTATCTGTTAAAAACTCTGGGAATAAGCTTAAAATACGAGCAGCCAATGAAATATCCTTTAGCTCAAATTCAATACCAGATGTTTTAGTAAAGGTTTCAACAATGGGTAAAAATGATTGGGTTGCCAAAGCGGGAGCTTCGTCTGTTTTTGTATAAACAATTTTTGCTTTTTGCATGGATATTGAAATTTAAATCTAGCACCTATATTTTGGATATGCGATAGGTTTTTGTGATAAATATGAACTCGAATTATTGAGTTGCGAATGTAAATATTTCAAAAGTATTTTAAAGTAATAAAATGGTAATTTCAAACCCTAAATCTGCTACCTAAATAGTGGGGCTATTTAATTACTCAAAACTGATTTAACCCTTAATTTGAAGGGTGTATATTTTAAGTAACTAACGGATAGAAAATCGGTATTTACTTTAACGATTGTACCTTTCGGAATGCATCAAGTAAATTATTGTAAGGGGGGGCAAAAATGTGAATGCCGCTCGGGTCAATAATGGTCCAGCTGTCTTCTTTTTTTCCAATTAAATAGTTTTTTGTGAGGTATATTTTGTCATATTTTTTCAGCGATTTTATAGGTCTACCTTGGTAAAAAGCATCGCTAACTTCAAAGATATTGATGGTCGCTCCGTTTGGAGTAAGAAGTGCAAGTGATTGGGATTTTTTTAGTAAGAATAGTGTTTCGTTGTTTAGGAAGAGACTATCAAACATATGTGTTTTGACCAATTTTAAATTAGGCTTAAACAGACTATGTGTGACTGTATTATTCTGCCATGATGATAAACTTATGAAGTAATTGAAAGCTTCAGTTTTTATCCCCGTGAGTTGAGGTGTTTTTATTCCTGCTTTGTAAACTTCTGATGTTTCGGGGGAAGAATAGATATATAAATTTTCTAAAAACACAGCGGAAGCGATGAAATGATCTTGTTCATTGGAGGAGTACATCGCGTTATTAGCGAATAAAAGGAGCGGGTTTTGATTTCTAATCCATTCGGGTGTTTGATTCTTAGTGTTTTGGTAATTTAAACCATACCAATCAAAAGCGGAAGATGAAGTGAGAATTAAAGATTTTTTATACCCGAGTTGATCAATTCTCAGATAAGTTGCGGGTGACAGTATTTCCCAATTTGCCTTTTCAAAATGGATAAGACCCCATTTCTCCATACTTTTATATTTGTAATAAAATGGTCCGAAGCTAGAGATTTGGGCCATTGAATCTATGGGGGTCCCAGATAATACAGCGCTTAGATAAAAGAATTCTTTGCTGTTTATATCAGTTATGGCTGTAGATAAAGACCTTCCGGCTAGAGAGTAAATGGAGTGCGAAACAGGGGTGTTCTTGCTACTGAATTTAGTTTCTAAAATGCCTCTTTTATAAAGCTTTAAATAGTTTGCATTGGGTTTAATATACCAAGAGCTTTGTGATGTTTTGAATAGCCCACTATGTCGAATAGATCCGTTTTCGGAGTATTCATTGTATAGAATTAAATCACTGGAAACCATTTCAATTCCAAAGTGAGAGGAACAAACGAAATCAGTATTAGAAAAAACAACATCGTTTTTCGTGATTTTAAAATCACTATTGTCTGCCAAAATTGGTAGGGGATTACTGGAAGATCCTTTAGACATTAATTGCTGGGACCCTTCTATGAAAAATGTATTGAAATCAGGGATTTTGTTTTTGTTCTCTTGGGGAATAAACGTAAGTATACCTAGTTGATTTTCATTAAAGATTAAGTGAAAGTCATTTGCTAGAGATGGAGATATAAAATCAAATAAAGGAGGGATGATATAGCTGATTTGAAAGTAATCTTTGGATAGGGTAGCTAGCCCCATTTTGTTTTGGTGATTTATGACTTGGAACAGAAATTTATTATTTTTTGTTCCAATAGGAATAACGGATTTAAAGTCCGTTTTTTTGAAAATATGAAAAACCACTTTATCTGTTGGAGGATCAGAAGTCCAGGGAGTTAATGTTCTGTTGGTTAATATAAATCTCCAGATCTTTTTAGTATGGTCAATTTCAAAAATATTGCCTTTTGGAGAAATCATGAATATAGTATTTCTACTTGTTATTTTTGCCTTTGGGTTTCGGTTTAAGAATATTTGGTTCGCTAGGTTTTGATTTATTCGAGTTTGAATCTCACCTGATTCAAGGGTGTGTTTTTCGGTTTCAGCATATTTGGAAACACGAATATGACCGCCTACTGCGGATACCCAAAAGGAACTGAACGCATCAAAACGTGCGTTGTTGTTTTCAATTTGAATGGTTTTGTGCTTGATTTTTAAAAGGTCTAGAAACTTACTTTCTGGGTGCTTGCTCCACACTCCTTCAGACATGGTATATATGACTAATTGATTATCAACTATACGGATATGGGCATTTTCGTTTTTGAAATTTGCATACACATTTGTACCCGTAAGATCACTTAGTTCCCAACCTTTTTCGATACTATAAGACATAATCAGATTAGTTCTCTTTGGTTGGTAAGAAAATTGACTGATGACTGTTGATGTTAAAAATACAAATATTAGTGTGGTTAGAGTGGACTTGCATCGCAATGATATCATAACCTGTGGTATTTCTGAATCGCTGTAAAAGTAATCAAAATTGATTAGGTGGTCAGAGCTAATTTTGCATTCAGTTTAATTTTAGATTTATCTGAATTGTTACCTAGAGTGTATTTATAGTGAGATTCTTTGGTGTAGACTAAACTCTCAATGTCTTTTTCACTTAGTATAATTGATTTGTACTCGAATGGAATTTTGAATTTACAGCCTTGACTCCAATCAGAGCAACCCCACGCAGTTTTTCCTTTTATTAAATGACCAATATTACATTTAGGACAAGGGATATGTTTTTGTTTTGGTGCTTGATGCTTGACTTGATGAATTAAGTTGTTGACCATATCGAAAAGCTCTTTTTTGAATTCCGTAACGCTGAATTCTCCTTTTTCAATATCCCGAATTTTTTTCTCCCATTTCCCAGTAAGTTCTGCTGATTTGAGAATGTCGTCTTCAATTAGGGATATCAAATGGATTCCGGTAGAAGTAGCTAAAATTCGTTTCTTTTTTCTGATGATGTAATTTCGTCTGAAAAGTGTTTCAATTATGTTGGCACGGGTAGATGGACGGCCAATGCCGTTTTCTTTCATTATCTCTCGTAATTCTTCATCATCTACTTGCTTGCCAGCCGATTCCATAGCTCGCAATAAACTTCCTTCGGTGTAGTAACTAGGGGCCTTTGTTTTCTTTTCTTGTAAATCAGGCATGTGTGGTCCTGTTTCTTCTTTTTTGAAAACGGGCATCACCTGTTCTTCCGTTGATTTTTCTGTTGATTTTTCTGTTTTTGGATAGACTACTCTCCAACCTGGAGATAAAATTTGTTTGCCCGTAGCTTTAAACTCCACACCTACGGAATGACCTATGACAGTGGTGTTACTTACTTTACAATCCTCGTGAAAAACTGAAATAAATCTACGTGTTATCATATCATAGACTTTATTAAACTCATCTGATAGTCCCGAGGTTTGAACTCCCGTAGGAATAATAGCATGGTGATCCGTTACTTTTTTATTATTGAATACCTTATTCGACTTTCTAATTGTCTTACCTAACAGCGGATTTATAATGGGGGCATAATTTGTTAGGTTCCTTAAAGTACCATCTACCTTTGGATAAATATCATCACTCAAATAAGTGGTATCTACTCTGGGATAGGTAACTAATTTTTGTTCATATAGTTTTTGTACAATATTTAAAGTTTGTTCTGCAGTAAACCCGAATTTTTTATTGCACTCTACTTGAATTGAAGTTAAATCAAATAGGGATGGTGGAAGCTCTTTTCCTTCTTTTTGAGTGTAAGAGGTGATTTTGAACGGAGCATCTTTTATTTTGGCTATTAAAACTTCTCCATTTTCTTTTTTATCAATTTTCCCATCTGTTGCAGAAAATAAAACATCTCGGTACGTTGTTTTTAGTTCGTAATAAACTTCTGAGTTAAATCTATTTATTTCATGTTGTCTAGCTACTATCAAAGCTAGGGTAGGCGTTTGAACTCTTCCTACCGATAATACTTGTTTGTAATCTGCAAATTTCAGTGTAAAAACACGGGTGGCATTCATGCCTAAAACCCAGTCGCCAATAGCTCTCGCAATACCCGCAGCGTATAGGTTATCGTATTTTGAACCTTCCTCCAGTTTAGTGAAGCCTTCTCTAATTGCTTCTTCGGTAAGAGAAGAAATCCATAACCTTTTTAGTGGCTTATTAAATTTAGCTTTAGCTAAAACCCAGCGTTGAATTAATTCTCCCTCTTGCCCCGCATCTCCACAGTTTATAACTTCTTCGCACTCCTGCGTGAGCTTTTCAATGGTCGCATATTGTTTTTTAATACCGTTGTCATTTTTTAGTTTGATTCCGAAATTAGAAGGTAACATGGGTAGAGATTCTAAATTCCATTTTTGCCACAATTCTGAATAATCTCCGGGCTCTTTTAGTGTGCAAAGGTGCCCGAAAGTCCAAGAAACCCAATAGCCATTACCTTCATAGTAGCCATCTCTTCTAGAGGTTGCTCCTAAAACTTTTGCTAGATCTTTTGCTACACTTGGTTTTTCGGCAAGACAAAGTTTCATATTAGTTGGAATAGCGTACAGTTAGAAATATTAGTATTTTAACCTGTATCAAATATATATTTTGACCTACTTTGAAGGTCTAATAAGGCAACCAATTTATTAACATTTTGTCTTCTTTTGTATAAAAGCAAATAATTATGAAGAATAGAGCGGTATTATTAATCTCACTATTAGTGGGGATTTACTTTCAAACTATGGGTCAGCCCATTAAAGTGTTGTTTGTAGGTAATAGTTATACGGGGTTTAATGACCTCGCTTCTATGGTATACGATGTATCATTGTCTACTGGCGACACCTTGTATATCGATAAAATAACTCCCGGTGGATACCGCTTTTTAAATCACTCTATGAGTACTAATACACTTGACTTAATTGCTGATACGAGTTGGAATTATGTGGTATTACAGGCGCAAAGTCAAGAGCCTTCTTGGCCATTGAGTCAAGTTCAAACTGAGGTTTTTCCACATGCGACTATTTTATGTGATGCAATTAGGAATAACAATTCGTGCGGTGTGCCTGTGTTTTATATGACCTGGGGTAGAAAGAATGGGGATGCTTCCAATTGTGGCTCTTGGCCTCCTGTGTGCACGTATGACGGTATGGATAGTTTGTTAAGTGAAAGGTACCAGTTTATGGCAGAGGATAATAATGCATTGGTATCGCCAGTGGGGGCGGTGTGGCATTATATTCGAGATAATTACCCACTTATTGAATTGTACAATCCAGATGAGTCTCATCCATCCGTGGCGGGTAGTTATGCGGCTGCATGTACTTTTTATGCCATTATACTTAGAAAGGACCCCAGTCAGATTATGTTTAATGCCGGTTTATCAATGAGTGAGGCTGTAAGTATTCGGAATGCTGCGAAAATTATTGCTTTTGATGATTTATTGAATTGGAATGTAGGGAAAACGGATCCTGTTGCTGATTTTTCATTTACGCAAAATCAGTATGATGTCAATTTTATGAATTTATCTGTTAACGGAGATACCTATAACTGGACTTTTGGAGACGGGAATAGCTCTACGGCTGAGAACCCACAACACACATACTTAGGTAATGCTTTATTTCCAATAGAGTTAAAAACGACAAGTTGTGGCAGAGTAAGTACAAAGTTAGATTCAGTTGTGCTCAGTATGGGAGTCCACGACTTAGATAATAGTCGTGTTTTGAATGTGTATCCCAATCCATCTAATGGAAAAGTAACGGTTGAAATAGAGGGGCTAAACTGGAGTCAAAAGACCACTTTTTTGATTATAGATAACACCGGGAAAATTGTGACACAGTCAGTAATTTCAGGGAGAAGTAGTTCCCATTTCTTTGACTCCTCCAGTTTTCCTACGGGTTTATACTACATCAATGTAATTCAAGGAGGTAAACGAATTGCAAAATCTACTTTTGAAGTAGTTCGTTGATGTATTAAATACCAATCTCTAAAGCCTGTTTTGAAGTTTTACTGGGGTTCCAAGGGTCTTTATATGATTCTTTAAAGAAAAACTCTTTGATGTAGGCTATGGTTCGTACAAATCTGAGGTAATACCCATGGTAGAAAACCATCAGTGGGACGTATAAAATAAAGTAGGAGAAAGTGGTGTGTTGACGTTCTCTAAATAAATTGAATGCCAGTAGTTTAAACATGTTTGCTCCAGAATAAAGAAAAATATTCATGACCAATATAAAGGGTAACAAACTAGCATAATTAAATAGCATGTCAATGGCGTATATGTACCATTTGACATTTAATATGAGGGTATAAGTTATGTTTTCTACAAAGGAAATAAAATTAGATAAATTAAAATTTTGAGAAGGAAAGAACACATCAGAGTGTTTACGAAGTCTAAAACGGATGAGTGATTTATCCCAACGAAGTCTTTGTTTAGTTAGCTTTCGGAAGTTATTGGGTACGCTAGTTTGGCAAACTGCCCGGTCTTCAAATTTAATTTTATATCCTAATTTTCTAAATTTCACCGTAATATCGCCATCTAGCCCCGGGCCAATATCCCAGCCTTGAACGCGCTGAAGTAAATCCATTCTAAAAGCACCAAAAGCACCGGATACAACTCTATAGATTCCTAGGTAACTGGAAACCATTCGACCAATACTTATGGCATCTGTATATTCAAAGGCTTGACATGCAGTAGCAATAGAGTCTTTGTAATTCCTAACCATTACGTTTCCACCCACCGCACCCACTCGAGTATCTAGGTAAAATGGCACCAAAATGTTTTCTATGGCATCAAAATCATACGAACAATCAGCGTCTAAATGAACTACATATTTACCCTTAGCAATACGTAGGGCGGTATTCGCTCCTGAAGCCTTTCCTCCTCGAACTTCATTTCTAACAAAGTAGTCGATGAGTCCATTTTTTTTCAGACTTCTACATATAGTTTCAGAATCGTCATCCGAACCGTCATCTACAATAATTAATTCAAAATTGGTATAGCTTTGTTCGCGTAAGGAGGAAGTTAGTTTAAAGATGTGTTTTCCTTCATTCTTTCCAGGAACGATAATTGAAACCAAGGGTAACTCTAGCCACATCCTTCTTTTAGCATCTAGGTACTTGTAATTATTACGGCTTCTATCCCACTTGATAAAGATTAGTGAAATTAAATCGACTACAATATATCTGAAAAACTCAAAAAAGAAAAAAAACCAAAATATACGAAGTAATTTACCAAACCCTACGGTTCGTAAATACAGGATAAACTCGTGTATTTCTGATCCAATAAAGTTCATTTAATTATAGTTTACTTAAAGGAAATACCATCGAATTTACCGCTGTTTCTACATCGTCACTAAGTTTTAATGGACGTACATCAGTTTTCAATTCAATATGTACTTTCTCGAAAGATTTTGAAATTAATCGATTGGATAAAGAGACCATTTCAGCTATGGTTTCCAATGCCTTTTCATTACTCGTATCTACGAAAGAAAAAATGATGGTAGAAGAGTTATAAAAACTCACAAAGTCAGATGGGTTCAAATTACTTCGTAACATCTGAACCAGGTCATTCATTAAAGATTTCTGTTTCTCTAATCCTAATATACCAGCAATTTGAGCTGCTCTTTCAATGTGTAAGTAACCCAAATTTGATTGATACCCTTGGTTATGTAGTCTTTGGGTTTCGTATTGAAGTAATACCTTGAAAATATCAATGGTTACAGTTCCAGCCAGACTATCTAATTGTTTCTCGATATTTATATATCCATTAATGGCTACATTCTCTCCTTTCTTGGTCATTATGTACCTCTTAATAGAATACGGAACTAAATGCTCTACATCATTCTCGGTACTACATGTGGTACATTTAGCCTTTGTATAATAATCTTGAAATCTGTGATGACAGCTGTTACAAGTATATAGAACTGATGGTTTATCATAATCAACTCCGATATGACGAAGTGTTTTATTACACTTCGGACAATCTAGTTGGTCATCAATTTTGTTTTGAAAATCTTCAATTGGCCCTACATATGCGCAGGGAAAGTGGTGAACTAAATCTTGAGACTTGGAGTCGGAAGAATTACATTTAGGACAAACCTCTCTGTAATTTAAATACCCTCCATTACAGTTGTTACATAAATAAACTCGTTCATGAAACTCAGACTGGAATAAGCCTTCTTGCTCCGCTATATTTAGAATCTTCAAAGCACCACTTTCATCCCTATGATTGAAATTTATAGATAATTCAGGGTAATAGTACCCAATACCCGAATGGAAATAGGGGATAGGCTCCAACACCTTTTTATTGCGGGTATACATCAGGTTTAAAGTCCTGTTTATCATTTGAGATTCAAAGCTCAATACCTTTGGGTGATTAATTCGCTCAATTTTAGCCCTGATATCTAGTAGTTTAGATTCGATAGTATCTAAACGATTAATCGATGGTAATACGCCATCTACCAAGTTATTAATAACAACATCATGATAATCTGATGTGGTCAGTAAAAAGATGGGTATTAAATAAACTCTCGGATTCAGATGCGTTCTGATTTTAGAAACAACATGTTGAACAAGATTTTCTTCTTGCACATCTACCAGAATCACATCATATTTTGTGAAGGTATCTGGTTTAAATTTATCGTTAAGTTCAACAATGAAATATTTGTTTTGGTGGTATGTAACCACATTGTGGTCTACAATAATTTGATCTTTTTCGAAATCTTCTACCATGTGAATCGGTTTTTCTTGATTTTAACAGGTATTTTATAGAATTTTTTCCACTCCGCTAAATTTTCATCATCAACGGGGTATATATCTGCGGCAATAGATCTAGTGGTGGATTCATATTTTTTTTGAAACTCTGGTGGAAGACGATAAGTAGCAGAATAGAATCTTTTCAGCACTCCATGACTGGTTGTGCCGTCTGGAAAAGTGATGATAACTTCATCACCTACAGAAATAGATTCAATATCTTCGGGTAAAAAGAATGCTTTAACGAAAATGCTTGCTTGTTGATGCACATTCATTATTTCTTCGGTTTTTAACGCTACTTCATTTGGGTTTTTATAGATTCTTGTGATAACTCCGCTCATTGGGCTTACAAATAATCTTTTCATAGACATGTAACCAGCCCCACCTCCAGAGTAGGGTGTTGATGTGGTTTCAAAAGAGTCTTCAATAGATTCTTCTGCTGCTCCGCCCAATTCTTTAATCATACTTCTGAAAACATAAATTTCACTATTGTATTTTTTATTTTCAATGACTAATTTTTCTAATTGGCTTTCGTACGATTGTAATTTTGTTTTAGAGCTCACTTCTAAGATTACTTGATTTTGTAGTTTTTCAATCTCACTTTGATACCAAGCAATAAGGTTAATGTTTTCACCAATTCTTAGTCGGTTTAACCTTATGTTTTTATTTAATTGGTACACCTCGCGCTGTTGCCATGAAGAATTATTGTCATTTCCGTTATCTTTTATTTGAAAAGCAAAGGCACCTCTGTTTTGTTCATCTCTAGCAGATGTGTATGCAAAAAGAGTATCACCGTATAATACCGTATCTCCTTCTTTAACTTTAAAGTAATGAATAGTAATGTCATCAGGAACCCGAACTTTAACACTATTAAAAAGTACTTGACCTTCAGCGTGGACATAAAAAACGCTATTAATAAAGTATCTAAATATGAAAAAACTGATTAAACTTAAAACAATATAGTATACTATTTTGTCCCAATTCTTAGTCTTAAGAGACACTTTTTCTTCCTCCATATTTCGCAACATGGATGCCTTTCTATTGAAGTTGAGTGATTTCACAATGGTGTCTTTACGAAGTGGTTTATTTTTTATTTAAAGAATTGGAATCAAACTCGAGTAGAGAGCCTAAGTCATGTACTAAATACCCAGCTACTTTAGTTTTTTTGTTTAATTCAATGAACTTATCTTCCATTTCTAGTCTGTTGTTAAAGTCATTGGTTCGAAGTGCAATGTATTTTTTTTTAGTTGGATATTTTTCTGTTTTCCGAACAATGTAATCTGTTTTTACATTTTCATAACACATAAAATATACGCGATCTACGACTTTAAATATTTTATAGATATCTTCTTCCGGGTAATGGGTAGGAATACTAACACCTAATGTTAATCCGTTTTTTGTGCAAAAAGCAGAAGCAGATTCTAATAGCAGGTGGTATTTTGCTAAATATGCTATTTTGTTTTCATGCCAGTCATTATTTATGTGAGGTTCAACATCTAAATGAATGCCAGTGATTTTAGTCCAATCAACATCAATGGTTAGTTTTTGGATGTACGCATCAAAACCTCCATTGATAAGTTTGTTATTCCCAATCATTATTTCCACTTCTATATTTTCTGCCACTAAGAAATCAATAAACTGGAATGTTTTATTACGGGCCTCTAGTTTATTATTTAGACTAATGGTAGCTCTTGAAAAAGGGTTTAAGTTAATGTAATGCGCCAATACAGAGGGGTCATTTTTTAAAATTGTGCTACTCCATACATAAATACTATTGATGTGCTTAGAATCTCTATTTGTGCTTTTTGATAATTCTATTGGGTATATTAATTCTTGCGCCTTGCTGTAGGGTAAGTCCGTATAAATATTTAAAGCTTTTAAATACATTTGTTGCTTAGTATCAATCATTTCGATATCAACTTGCATTAAATCATCCATTAGCTTTAATGCAGATATAGGATTGAAATTTATAGGAGAAATAGCATGCTTTACACGTTCTTGACGAATTAGTTCTTTGTAGTTTTCTCTTTTGTGATACAGGGAAGTGTATTGTTTTAGTTTATACCTAAACTCATAAAACTGGGTTAATACATCTTGTTGAACTTCTGGAGTACTCACGCTAGGAACCAGTGCTAGATTGGTTTTTGCGGCTCTTAGATCAGCTCTGTTTTTTGAATTGAAGTTTAAGGGAGCAGCTACGGTAAGACCTACAGAAAAATACGATCGATAACTCGGGTTGGAGCTAACTAGGTCGTAAAAATTATACGAGGCAAAAGGCTTTACCTTAAAGTTATTAATGGTTTTATCGGCAAGTCTAATGTTTTCAATTATTAATTCGGCAATAGAATCTGGGTCATCACTCGTCATCAGTTTATACGAATAAGAATAATCAATATCTATTAATGGATATTGATTTATTACACTGTCATTCATATGTAACTCGGAGGCTAGTTGTTCATTATAACTTCGGTATATATTCAACATACTTTGAATTTCAGCATGACTAGAAATGGTATTGATTAAGTCCTTTTGCGACATGTATTTAAGATAGTTAAGTTTGGTAGCCATACTAACTCTGTTTGCCGCAAGTTGCTCTCGCGACTTTAAAATCTCAATTTTATTTCTATTAAATTGGTAAATGATGTTATGCCATTTGAGATATCGATCTTCTTTTTTTGTTTCTTCAGATGATTGTCTTTTGCGAATTTCTAGTTCGTTATATTTTATTCTCGCTTTATCGTGGTTGGCAAAGTACCCTCCGTTTAGCAGATCCATTTCTAGTCCTACACGAAACTTTTGTTCATAAAATAAATTGTCTTCAAACCCAATGCCAGGTTCTAGATTATACATGTAATCTCCGCGAATACCCAAACCAATATCCCCATCCGCTGTTTTTGCTTCATTCAATAAAACGTCTTGTCTCAAGCTTTCTAAGCTAACGTCAGGCTCGGGGTTTTTTTGACTAATTGGAGGCAGGTTTTTTATAAGGTTAATGGCTATAGTAGAGTCACCCAGGTCATGATTAACAGAATAGTTTACATAAATAGAGTCCCACGTAGTATATAATTCTTGAATATATGTAGATACTTCTTTGTTTTGACTCTTTACATTACCTGTCAAGATACAAATACTAATAATGAAAACTAGGAATCTATTCATGGAGCTGAATTTACTTAACGACCGTGTTAATTAAAGCTTCCTTATAATTAGCAGAAAGGGGGGCTGTTTTATCCGAAAATAGTTTGACTTCACCATCTCCAATACGTTCAATATGACTGATGTTTACAACATATGAACGGTGAACTTGAATAAATATATCGTTCGGTAGAAGGTCAATAAAGTTCTTTAATGTACTTCTAACTAGATGTTTTTTGTTTTCAAGAAATACCTCTACGTAATTACTATCTGACTTGACGTAATAAATTTCAGAAAGCTTGATTTTATAAAAAATCTTGTCTACTTTCAAGTAAATGGTTTGGTCATTGCCAACAGAAACTTCAGTAGAACTAGTTGGAGTAGGGGCGGTTTCTATAGTGCTTTGCTGCCTTTTACTTTGTCTACTGGCTTGATTATGATTAAAATTATTTAATGCGACTTCGATGGCTGTATAAATATCAACTTCATTAAACGGCTTAAGAAGGTAGCCATTGGGTTGAGTTTTAACGGCAGTACTTATTGTGGCTTTGTCACCATAAGCGGTTAGAAAAATAAATGGAATGCTCATGGATTCACGAATTTTATTGGCTAACCAAATTCCATCTTTTTCTCCGGCTAAGTTAATATCAAGCAAGGCTAAATCAACATCTAAGGTTTGTAAATCTTCCCAGGCTTGTTCTGCTGTATCGGACATGCCTACTACGGTATATCCAATTTCTTCCACATTGTTTTTTAATACTGCTTGCGTGATATATTCGTCTTCAATAATATATACTTTCACTTTATAGCTCATTAATTTTTGTTTTGAATGTTAAATTTAAGTGAAATTTCGGTACCATTTGTTCCTTTGTAAGTTAATTCACTTTTTAATTGTTTAGATAGCATTGTTACTAGTTGAAGTCCTAAAGTATTTGTTGATTTAATGTCAATTCCTTCAGGAAACCCTACTCCGTCATCAGAAACAACTAATGAGTATTGGTTTTTATCTTCGTTTTTTAACCAGATGTCAATTTGACCACTTTCCTCTTTGGGATAAGCATACTTAATTGCATTTGATAATAACTCATTTACAATTAAACCTAATGGAATAGCTGTTTCTACATCTAAGTAAATTTCATTGATAATGATATTTACTTGAACTCTGTTAGAGTCTACCATTAAAGCGCTCATTACTTGGCTACTTAACTTTTCTAAATATTGCTTAAAAGGTATGTATCTAATGTCTTCATTTTGATATAACATTTGATGGATTAAAGCCATAGATTTTATTCTATTCTGGCTTTCATTCATGATATGCTTAATTTCTTTGTTTTTGCTATGAATAGCTTGAAGCTGAAGAATACCTGAGACAATTTGGAGATTGTTTTTTACCCGATGATGAATCTCTTTTAACAGATATTCTTTTTCGTGTAATGATTTTTCTAACTCTTGAGTTTTGTTCTCATTGGTAACAATAAGAACCTTTAATTTATTTTTTTGAACGCTTTGGTTACGCAAAAGAATAAGAACGGTAATAAATGAAATAGCTAGAAGAACGGTTCCTACAAGAGTCAGGTTGAATGCTTGCCTGTTTTTTTCGGCTATTTTTTTTTGCTGATGCATTGATAAAAGAGCAGATTGCATAATCTGCTCTCGATGTCTTAATTCTACAGATACGGCCAATTGGGCAGATTTTTCAATGTTTCTATTCGCAGCTAGGGAGTCGGTTAACTGAATATGTTTTTTAGCATACCAATAGGCAGAGTCATACTGTTCAATTGCCCCAAAGGCTTGGCTTAGGTATAAGGTATTTACGTATTTAATATTGTCGGGGTCGTTAGTAGCTACCAAGTCTTTCACCGCCTTCAAATGTCTCAGGGCATTGTCAATATCTCCTGTTTTTAATTCGCAATACGCCAATATATTCAAATTTTTCGCGGAGTTTACGTAATCCTTTGAACGTAAACTGGCAACATAATCCTCTTTTAATAATGGAATTGCTTCTTCGTATTTGCGCTGTTTAATAAGCGCTTGACCGGTATTTCCTTTAATTAAACCAAGAAAATAGTCTCCATTCTCAAAGTTTGAACTTTCTACGATAGATCTCGATAGTTGATAATAATGAATGGCACTATCCGGTTGGTTATTACCGCTAAAATAACGTCCAAGGTCAAAAACATCGACAGAATACCGGTAAGGATCCGAACGGATTAAATTCTCTCCTTTGGCGGACTTATCTCTAAATACCCGGATAGCGTCATCAAACATACCAAGATTATAATAGAGGCCATCTAATGACACAATATTATTGGTTATTCGATTGTATTCTTTTTGATTTTTATTAATCAGATACTCTAATGTGCTGACATATCGAACGGCTGAGTTGAACGCCTTAATTTCTGTAAAGGCAATAGTTAAACTGTTATACAGGATTAAACTATCAGAGTAGGTTAAGTCGGATAGATTTTCTATCGCACTTTGTAAAGAGGGAATAGCTTTAATGTAGTTCTCAGAATTAAAATAAAGAATTCCAAGATCGAAGTTTACATTGGCTAATAACTCGGGATTCTCATTATTGATGGCATCTATTTTTTTTTCTTGAAGAAATTTTTCAATGATATAAACGGAATCAAGATTGTTGGATACTAATTGAAGGCGTACTCTTTTTACTTTTTCCAAATCGGAGTTAAGCACCCTTTTTTGCGCAGAGCCACCTTCATTTCCTTTGACAGAAAAATTAGCTGTTCCAAACGTAAAAACAACCATCCAGGAGATGGTTATTAAGTGATGTAGTCGCAATCTGTGCATAAACTAGTTTAGTTTAATTGGGGATTGAATGAGACCCAAATATAAAGGTTCAACGGTAACTTAATCAAATTAACACCTAGAAACCGAGACATGGTAAAACTTGTGATGAATACTAACTTCCTAGTGACGAAAACTCACAAAATGAGTTTTTAGTTGGAATGAATATGGAATCTTATAGAAGCAATAATAAGACATAGCTAAATAGGTATTTTATGTTTGACTATAAATTGATACATATTGAAATTTTATACTGGAGAAGTATTTATTACTAGAATTTAACGGAGATAATGTGTTCATTAAAATTGAATCAATTGGTTCACAATTTGTCAATTGCGCTACCTTTGTAAAAATTTAAAATTTGTTTTTAATTCAATCACATATAGTTCCAGAGGGAACCGAAGAAATTAGGTTGTATGACTATGTTCCTTCCATTTTCCCAAATATTCCATCGCGTAGTGCTATTAAGAAACACATTACTAGGGGTAAAATTTTAGTAGATGGTGAAAAAGCTCAAACCGGTACATGGGTAAAAGTAGGGCAAAAAATTGACTGGATGGATATGGAAGAAACTCCTCCAAAACAGTATAATTTAAACTTCGAGATTGTTTATCAGGATGATCATTTAGCTATCGTGAATAAACCTGGCGGAATTCCTGTTTCGGGTAATCAGTTTATGACCATGCAAAATGCCTTGATTGGAAAGTTTGAAAAATCAAATGAACCAGATGCCCTGAGCTGGGCGAAACCAGTACATCGTTTAGACGCCCCTACGTGTGGGTTGTTAATTGTAGCTAAAACTGCGAAAGCATTGATGCTTTTGGGGCAGATGTTAGAGAATAAGGAAATTGACAAAAAATATTGCGCTGTTGTAAAAGGAGATATTTCTGAGGATGGAGTGGTGAACTCACTGATTGAAGAAAAAAGAGCCGAAACGGAATATAAAAAAGTGTATTCTGTTCCTTCGCTTCGAAATGGGTTTTTAAGCTTAGTGGATTTGTATCCGAAAACGGGCCGTACGCATCAATTGCGAATTCATATGTCGGAGGCAGGTCATCCAATTATGGGCGATACCTTATATGATCGTAAAGAAGAAGTTTTTAAAGGAAAGGGCTTGTTTCTTTGTGCTATTGGATTAAGGTTTATTCATCCAATAACGAAGGAAGAAGTTGTTGCACAAATAAATGAACCCTCTAAATTTGAAACTCTTTTAAAAAGAGAAGAAAGAAGGTTTGAAAGTTTTAATGAAAAAGATAAAGAGTAATGGGATTAACGAATAACGACATCATTAAGAAATTAAGAGTAGCTTTAAAATTGCGTGATGATGATATTATCACTATCCTAAAGTTAGTAGATTACGAAATTGGAAAAAGCGAATTAGGAGCATTCTTTAGGTCAGAAGACCACGAGAAGTATATGCCTTTACAAGATCAAATATTGCGTAACTTTTTAAACGGACTTGTTATTTATAAAAGAGGCCCTCGAGAAAAGAAGAGTTAGGCTAGAGTTATTCTAACTTTCTTTTTCTTTAGTTTAGTGTTGTTTAGCTTTTGAATGACTTGTTTGGCTTTAGATTCAGGTACAGCAACAAATGCGCAATCTGACTTAAGTTCTATGGTTCCTAATTGGTTAGGTTTTAATTTGCCTAGCTTAAAGAAGGCTCCTGCAATATCCCCTTTAGATATTTTATCTTTTCGTCCTCCTGAAATAAATAAGGTGGTCCAAACTATGGATTCCTCTAAAATATGATCTCCAGTAACGTCTATAGCTTCGGGAAACAGCTGCTCAATAAATTCAGGTAGTTTTTCTTCTTCCCAAGTTAAAATATAGGCAGTTCCATTATTATTCATTCTTGCCGTTCTACCATTTCTGTGCGTAAACTCCTGGCTACGAAGAGGTAGGTGATAGTGAATAATGAAATCCAATTCAGGAACATCAATTCCTCTGGCGGCTAAATCTGTTGCTAGTAATATTTGGTACGAGCCATTTCTAAATTTTATTAAAGAACGTTCTCTATCTTTTTGCTCCATACCGCCATAAAAGCAACCATGGTTTATTCCATTCTCGGTTAAAAAACTAGATATTCTTGAAATGGTATCCTTGAAATTACAAAAAATGATACCGTTATGATTGCCAATAAAACGCAAGGCATTAACTAATGTTTCTAGTTTGTCTTTTTGCGGGGAGAGGATTGTTTTTAAAGATAACTGAGGAGTTGTGTTTTGCAAAAAATCCAAAACTTTGGGTGCTCTTAAACGTACAAACCCAGGTACTTCAACTTCGTGAGTTGCAGATGTTAAAATTCGTTTATTAACGGCAGGTAATAAGGAAAGGATTTCACTCATTTCTTCTTCAAAACCTACTTCTAATGATTTGTCAAATTCATCTAATACAATGGTCTTTACATCATATATTGTAAAAGTGTCTCTCCTCAAGTGATCTGCAATTCGACCGGGTGTGCCTACTAAAATAGCGGGTCTATGTTTTAGATCTTGTTTGTCTTTCGTAAATAAACGGCCACCATAAACGGCATTAGTTTTAAATCCGGCACCCATTTCACGAGTTACCTGTTCTATTTGAATGGCTAATTCTCTAGATGGGGCAAGAATTATGGCTTGCACCTCTTGGCAATTACGGTCTAGGTTGGCAATGATAGGGAGCAAGAAAGCTAATGTTTTACCTGTTCCGGTTGGAGAGAGGAGTATAACTTCAGGTTCTTTTGCAATAGCTTTAACAGCCTTTTTTTGCATCGGGTTTAATTCTTTAATCCCTAACTTTTTTAGTATTTCAACCTGATTTTTCACTTCGCTTTGCATACTGCAAAAGTAAGTGGTTAATTGTTCTAAAAATCAAGTCCGATACTCAAATGTCCGCGAGATTTCAAGAATTCTCCATCCTCAATTCCGTAAGCATGGTCGTATCGAAGGTAATATCCAAGGATCTTAGTTCTAAAACCAAATCCAACAGCTCCTACAAGTGGGTCTTTTTTGTTGTTTAATCTAACAATGACATCTCCTCCTCCAGAACTTACTGTTCGAGTGTTAAATGCATTTTCATCGCTATAGGGGTCTGGACCGTTCCATGCCGTTCCTAAATCGCCAAAACCAATAAGTTGAAAGCTCTTTACAAATTGAGACTTTATTGGCTTAGAAATTAAATATTGGAATAAGGGAATTCTTAATTCAGAGTTGATAACCACAAAGGTATTTCCGTTTCGAATGTTTTGTTGGAACCCTCTCATGTTTGTTGCTAATGCTTGCCAATAGTAGTTTTGGTCCATAGCGATGTTTTGGCTCGTATTAAATCGCTCTCCAAAGTTCACCCATTCATCTACGGCTCCTAAGTAATACACTAACTTACGTTGTCCAAATGAAGTGCTTCCTGCAATTCTATTGGCCCATACTATGTTTCTATGAATTTTTGTATAGGTTCTAAAGTCAGCCCCAATAATATTGATGTCTTTAATACCATCTGCTAGTTCAGCATAAGACTCTCCAAATATTTTAAAACGCGTACCGTTTTTGATATTTATATCAATATCTCGAGTATCGTCAAAAATTAATTCAAATTTCAATCCTGCCCAGCTTTTGTTAATATCATCGTCATCTCTAGAAATAGCATCAATACTTTTGGTGATAATTCGGTCGTTTCTTAAGTTGATAGTTGATTTTAATGCGAGCACTTCGCTAAATGGCCAGGATAGTGCTAGTTTAGCTTGATTAGTAATAGAAACTGCAGGATAATTTGCGATCTCACCAGTGTTGATCGTAAGGGCCTTTGTTTGATCTAGCTTTTGACGTTGAAAGCTATATTCTTTATCCATTCTTTTTGTTCTGTCGGTATAGGTTAAAAACCACTCCTTACTGGCTCCGTTTAATCCGTACCGGCCACCACCAGTAATGTTATGGTCTTCCATGATATCAAACAAGCTAATTTTAAAAACCATTCCTGTACCTGGATTACTATATGGACCTCCATTAAAAGGTTGATATAGTTGATTGGCAAATTCAAAATTTACTGCGGTAGTAATATCGGTAGCTGTAAAAGCCAGTCGATAGTTTTCTTGTTTTGGTGCTTTAACTGGCTCTGTTTTCTTTTCTTCTTTTTGGGATTGAGCCGTTTTTAAAGTAATGAGTTTAGAGTTTTTAATGGGGCCGTTACTTGTTTGTGGCACCTTGGGTATATCGTCTCCGAAAGTGTAGTTATGAATGTCTAAAGTAAGACTATCCGTAAACAAGTCTTGATTGTGAGATGGAGATTTCACGACTTTAAATGGAGTGCTCGTAGCTAATTTTAGTCTAGAAATAGCTTCTTTTTTCTTTTCTATGGTCTTCCCAAAATTAGTAATATCTAATTGTTCTTCCCTTACATCCTTAAAGTCTTCTACATAAAATTGAAATTCACCTTTATACCTTATCATTTGTGCAAATTTCTTACTCTCTACACTCATAGATTGGAATAGTATGTTTCTCTTGTAATTTGAAACTGCCGATGTTTTAGTGAAAAAACGGTAATGAATAGTTGTATCAATATAGCTGATAGAGCTATCTACTTGACCCACATACCTGTTTTTAATACCGTTTTCGCCACTTAAATAAGTGAAGTATTTTTCGCTCAGCGCAAAGGGTTGGTTTTCATCGTAGTCTTGAGAGTTGACCAATCGGTTGTACACTTTTGGTTTTTCCTTATAGTCGTAAATAAATAAATCAGTATTATCCATTAATAAAGAAACATCCGTTTTTATGTTTACGGAATCAGAACCTCTATTGGATGCGAATATTATTTTATTCGTATTTGGAATAAAGCTAGGGGTGAGGTCATCGTAAATATCATTGGTTACCTGACGCATGGAGTTTTGAAGCAGGCTAAAAACAAACAGATCTGATTGGCTATTTTTTATTGCAGAAATAACCAGTTTTTTGCCATCGTGAGAAAAATTAAACCCAAGAACTTTTTCTACTCGAACCAATTCTCGTTTATCCCATTTTTTTGTTTCCATGTCGTATAACTCCAATAAAACGATACCTTTTTTCTCGTAGATAACAGCTAAAATATCAGATGAAGGACTCCAAGATAATAAGGGATAACTTACATCTGGAATACGCTCTAATTTATGATTGCCTTTCATTATACGATTCACTCTTTTTTTGTCGAGATCTTTAATAAAGACCTTGTACTGGCCCATTTCATTTGAGGTGAAGGCAATATACTCTGCATCGGGGCTTAATGAAAGAGCTTGATATGTTCTTGTTTTTTTAGTTCGGATTTTTAAGGGTTCGCTATCCGGAAGTGTGCGCTGCGCATCGTCAGAAATATATTTAGCTAAATAATACTTTTGAGCGGCTTCTACCACTCCATCCATAGATTGCCCTAAAACAAATAAGAATCCGCTTTCAATACTTCGGCTGATTTTAGACATGTACAAAATATTGGGAATAACTTCGGGTCCATATACCTCAGATATATAATACCAAAGCGCATGACCCGCAAAGGTAGATTGAGAACCATTTAGACGGTTTATTTTATTCATTTTACCGTTCAAAACTAGATCTCTGAGTTGGTCATCAATTTCTACACTCCAACTTCTGGTGGAATAGGAAACTAAGCCGTCAATATACCAGTCGGGTATATTCATTAAAGCCGAGTTCTTTACCATTTCTTTCCAGCTTTCACCAAACATTAATTGCCTCACAATAACCTCTGTAAGACCACCGCGTATTTGACGTTGAAAATCTTTGTGGCTGCCATCAAAATAGACAAAGAGTTTATTTCCTTGAAGATGGGTAGTACCTCCAATTTTATCTGCCTCCGGTATTTCTAAACCTATATTACTTTGTTGAAATTCAGATTGAGTATTGAAAATTAGAATAAACACTTTGCCACGCATTCTATAATCTAGTAATTCTTGAAGTCGACTTAGCGTTTGGTGACCTTCTTTTGCGACATAATCAGCCAACGGTCTTCCGGTACCATAGAAGTAGACATTGAAATTTTCGTAATCTTGATGCTGCCAATTGGGTTGGAAAAATTGCAATCTATTTTTCCCGAATTCTTGATAAGAGCCTCTATAAAACTGAGAAACAGCAAATTGAGACACGAAAATCGCAGCTAATAAAGGAAATAAAAAGCGGTATTTCAAAATTGTATTCATTAAGGTTCGCCCTAAATTTGCGACTCTAAAAGTTTAATGTTAAAGGTGTAAAAGTAAGGTTTATTGTGCGGTACAATAAATTTAATTTTTGCTTTAAAATAGGTGCTATATGTTGACTGTACACAAGTTGGTTTTTAATCCATTTCAAGAAAATACTTTTATTATTTCCGCCAAAAATGGAGACGCAATTATTGTAGATCCAGGGTGTTCAAATCCGACTGAAAATGAAGAATTGAAAAATTATATAAGTCGTCATAAATTAAAGCCCGTTCAATTAGTGTTGACTCATTTTCATTTAGATCATGTTTTTGGGAATCAATTTGTAAAAGAGGAATGGGACTTGTTGCCTACAGGTCATAAAAAAGGAGAGAGTACCCTGGCGGGGAATGAAAGAGCATGTGCTGTGTATGGACTGCCTTACATTGCTTCTCCTCCAATAAGTCACTTTTTGGAAGATGGTGACACTCTAGCGTTAAACGGGGAAGAGATTAATATTATTCATGTGCCTGGACATAGTACCGGACACATTGCCCTGGTTTGCGAGAAATCAAATTGGGTGGTAGCTGGGGATGTTTTATTTCAAAATAGCATTGGTCGAACAGATTTACCCGGTGGTGATTTTGATATATTAGAAAAATCGATTAAAGAAAAAATGTATACGTTGCCAGATGAGATGATTGTGTATTGCGGACATGGACCAGAAACGTCTATTGGTAATGAGAAATTCTCTAATCCATTTGTACAGCCCTAATTGGGGTTATATTTTATATAAAACCCCTTGAGCGTGCTGTATTTTTAGTTTAGACTTGTTTCTTTTTTTTAGAATTTCATTTAGTTTTAATTGAGACTGAATAAATTTCATTTCTCTTGAGTTGACCATAAATAGAGAACTCTCGCCTAGATTAAATAAAGTTCGTTCTCCGTTTAGTAGGCTTTGGTAATCGCTTACTGATTGGTTTTGAACAATGATAATTTCTTGATAGGCCTGTAATTCGTTTTCAGCCATAGACACCTTATAAATAATTTCGGCTTGTTTGTATTGCAATTGCAATTCTTTTTGGCTGATTTTATATTTATACAACTTAGTTTCACCTCTAGCCTTTCGTAAAAATAACGGCATGCTAAACTGAACTCCTAATCGGTAATTATTAAGCACGTCTACTTCAGTTTCGTTAGAAAATGAAGAGGATAGTACATCGTATTTTAAATTAAGCTCAGGCTTAAACTCCTCTCTTTTTAACTTTAAGTCAACATTAGAAGATTGTATTTCAATTTTCTTAATATCTAATTCTGGATGGTTAGCTAAATAGTTTTCTGGTATTGACTGAGCAGCAAGTGGATCAATTAATGCCGTAGGACTTACGCTTTCATCTAACTGTAAAGGAATAATCCCATCTTGCCATAAGTAAACTTGTACAAGCGCTTTGGTATTTGCATAATGCAAAACGGATTGTTGGTATTGTACTTTACGTGTTTGAAATTGAATTTTGGCTTCCAAAGTATCATTACTGGGTCTTTCACCAAAGGATACATTTTGTCGAACAGCTTTGTAACGTTGATCAGCTACAGCTAATGCATTTTTAAAAACATCTAAATTATTTTTTGACTCTAACCAATCCCAATACACTTGCCCCGCTTCAAGCATTAGATTGTTTAATATAATTAACTGTTGCTGTTTGGTTTTTGATGAAAATAACTCTGCTTGTTGAATAGCGGCTCTTCGTTTATCGGTAAAAAGCCCGTTACCCAATTGAATTTCAACTCCGGCATAATACAATCCCTCATTGGGGGTATAGTCCATTGGATTTAAAAAGTCACCTTCACTTTTTTCATATCCTCCTTGAAAAGAAACACCCGATCGAGTGGGTATTTTCAAACCATATTTTTGAAGGTTATAATAATCTTTTCCACCAAAATTTTTTTGTGTGTTTTCGGCTATTAATTTGGGGTCATTTGTTCCTTTAGCACCTATAAGACCAGCCTCTCCTTGTTTTGAAATAAGTTGTGATTGTATGGCTACTGGATGCCATACTTTCACGAGTTGTATGAAATCAGTAAAACCCAAGGATACTTGAGCCTGCACAAATCCAGGAACTAAAAAAATAACGAATAGATACTTTTTCATTTCTTCTTTTTTTGAGGTTTTGGATTTGTAGAAGAATAAAAATCAGGAGGGAAGCCATTGATATTTCGCCATAACTCATACCAAATGGGCACATCTTCTAATAACACCATACTATGGGTTCCGCCACCAATTCTTAACGATTTTGGCCATTGATGATCGGTCGTATCCGGAGAAACTAAAACCCTGAAAAGACCATTTGTGCTACTAAAGTTATCAATGGCTACAATTTCACCTCCAAAAGTTCCATAACTGGAGTTGGGCCATCCTGAAAATACAACGGCTGGCCATCCATCAAACTGAACTCTTGTTTTTTGTCCTTTGATAAGTAGCGGTAAATCCATAGGTTTTACATACATTTCTACTGCTAAATCATAATTAGCGGGCATAATAGTGATGATTTCTTCTCCGGTTTTAATAGTCTCACCAAGTCCAAATTGAACGGCCTGTGTAATGTAACCATCTTGGGGAGCTACAATGTGGTACATACCTAATCTAATAGAGTAATTCATGTACTGGTTTTGAAGCTTAGTTACCTCGGCCTCAGAATCGTACATTTTGGATAGAGAAGAGTATTTTTCCGATTCTGCTTTGGCAATGTCATCGCGGTATTGGGCTCCGATAGAAGTTATTTCCACTTTCGAATTCAACAACTCGTTGCGACTGGTTAGAAGTTTGTTTTCTCCAGACACTTTTGCCGCCATTGTTTTTTGCAAAGTCAGCTTCCTTTTTTCTAAATCGGTTAGTGACTTTAAACCTTCGTCATACAAAGTTTTCATTCTTAGATATTGAAGTTCCGCAATTTCATAATTGGTTTTGTAAGCTTCTAAATCTATACTGTCGCTGGTTACTTTTAATACACTTTGTTTGATTTTGTTTTCGGCTTGCTGAAGCTTTAAACCACTGGTTTGAACCAACGCATCAATTTGATTGTCTTGAGCTCTAATTTTCTCCATGTAAGCTTTCACCGAAAGCTCTTTCGACTTTAGTCGCTCATCGGTTCTTTCTAGCAGATTAGGATCGAAGTATTCATCCTTTACCTCAGATATTAATAAAATAGTATCTCCTTTCTTAACGAAATCTCCCTCTTGTATAAACCATGCTTCAATACGTCCATCAATAACTGAATGAATACTCTGTGGTCGTTGATCCGGTCTTAAAGCAGTCACTAAACCTTTTGAACGAATGTTTTGAGTCCAAGGAATAAAAGCTATTATTATAGCAGCCACGGTTGAAATGGCTAATAGTTTTAAAACAACATTGGTGTTTTTTTTGTTGCTAAACCGGTTTAAAGAGGAGTAATCACCACTGTTCACCCGATCTTTTATATTATAGTCTGAAATATTTAACATGATTCAGTGTCTTATTTAAGGTGAATTATTTTGTCAGCTAATGGGGTCAAATGAGGGCAGTCTGAAACCACAATAACGGTCCAGTTATGATTTTTAGCCATCAAAAATTTAGATATTATTTCCGTTTCTTCAGGAATCAAATGCTCTAATGGTTCATCTAGCAGTAAAATAGACGGTCTATTAACAATTGCTCTGGCTAATTTTATTTTTTGTACCACGTTATGACCTAAATGCACATTAGCAGGTGAAAGCTCTGTATCTAAACCTTCAGGCATACTGGCAATGTGGTCTATTAACCCTAGACTTTTAATAGCCCATGAAATATCTTTTTGATCAATCCCTTTTCTACCTAGAGTAATATTCTCTATCAATGAACCTTCAAAAATAAAATCTTGCTTGAGCATTAAACCTAAGTTGGAACGCAAAGATTCAATTTCATAATTGAAAATAGGAATTTGATTGAGCAAAATAGCTCCTGAATTCGGGCGAAAATTTCCGGAAAGTAATTTTAGTAATGTGGACTTACCTACTCCCGAACCCCCGCTAATGACAGTAGTAGTTCCTGCTGGAATATCCAAATTATAATCTGTAAAAATGGGGGCAGGCGAGTTGTGAAAATTGAAATTTAAATTTTTGATTTGGAAACCTAAACCTTCGTTTAATTCATCTTGACTTGCTTTGATTCCATTGGTGTCTTCGAGTTCTAAATCGGTGACTTGTCCAATTTTTTCTAATGCAGTAAGCACATCATAAATAGTTTCTATACTGTTAATCACTTTATCGGTACTAGAAATAACTAAAAGAATAATAATTTCTGCGGCAATAAACTGCCCAATATTCATGCTTTGTTCAATAACAAGGAATCCTCCAAGTCCAAGCAATCCGCTAATGACTAAAACTTTGAAGAATATTAAAAGTCCGTATTGCTGAATTAAAATAACAAAGTGAGATTGTCTTGAATCTAAATACTCCGTTACATTTTTATCTGCTTTTTGGAGGGGGAGCTCAGAGTTTCCGGCCATTTTAAAAGTTTGCGAAACCCGCGCCACTTCTTCTAGCCAATAGGCTACTTTGTACTTGTACTTTGACTCCATAATAGAAGTGCTTAATCCAGGACTAGCCGTAAATTGAATAATGATGGCTAAAGTCATTAGCAAAAACAAACTAAACAAAATAAATACGGGATGATAAAAAGACAAGAGTATTAACCCAAAAACAATTTGTAAAACAGCAGCCGTAAAATCAATCAATATTTTTGATAAACCTTTTTGAATGGTTAGGGTATCAAAAAAACGATTCACTAATTCAGGCGCGTATTTATTGACTAATTCTTCCCATTTAATTTTAGGTAATCGATAGGCAAAGTCAAAAGTAGCTCGTGTGAAAATTTCTTGTTGAATTTTCTCCGAAATTCGCATTTGATAGACTTGTAATATTCCGCTAATAATCACTCCGAATACTACCATCACCACTAAAACAATCCACGATGTACTTACTTGGCCTCCTTGAATTAGGTTTACAATAGCTTGAATTCCTAAAGGGAGAGAAAGACTTATAACTCCGCTAAAAATGGCGTAAGCGTAAATTTGTTTGATGTCGTTGCGATTAGGTTGCAATAAAGCCCATAACCTGCCAAGAGGCGTTATTTTTTTTTGATCCATTTAATCGGTTTTTCCAGTAAAGGATATACTATTATTGATGATATGTAAGAGGGTTACCTATAGTGCAGAGGAATGTTTTTTTCGTAATGCCCGATATATCGAGGTTTTGATTTTATACAGATATATTTTACTCATTCTATTTTTTGCAAATATACTAGTAATACTATCGAAAACAAAAGTAATTTTTTCGTTACCGAAAGTATTATGACAAATACTTGATTTTGCGATCTATTCTACGTCAAAAAATAAATGGGCGCTACGTACCAAAAGAAAATTATCTTAGCCAAATCGAAAAAATAATTCTATGCAACAAGAAATGATGTTTGGACACCCAAAAGGGCTGTTTATTTTATTTTTCACCGAAATGTGGGAGCGCTTTTCCTTTTATGGTATGCGGGCTATTTTAGTTCTATACCTAACGGCTTTAACTACCGATGAAATAAACCCGGGTTTGGGATGGACAAGTACCGAAGCTTTAGCGCTATATGGTTGGTATGGAATGTTTGTTTATTTCATGGGTATTTTTGGGGGCGCCATTGCCGATAAATGGCTGGGACAGAAGAAGGCGGTTATTGTGGGGGGAATCCTTATTATACTTGGACAGTTTTCGCTAACGGTTCACCATATGACTATGTTTTATACGGGTCTCGTTTTATTGGTTTGTGGCGTAGGTTTATTGAAGCCAAATATAAGCACCATGGTTGGTGGGCTTTATCCTAAGGGAGATGGAAGACGCGATGCTGGGTTTACCTTGTTTTATATTGGAATTAATATTGGGGCATTAGCAGCTCCTTTATTAGTCGGCTATTTTGGGGAGCAGGTAAATTGGCATTTAGGATTTTCATTAGCAGGATTCGGAATGATTGTCGGACAAATTGTTTTTGTATTTGGAGGAAAGCATTTGAAGGATGTCGGAAATTTACTGAAGCATTCAAAAACTGACGCACATTTGGCTACGCAGCCGTTAACCAAAATTGAAAAAGATCGTGTGATTGTTTTATTGCTTTCATTTTTGATTGTGATTGTATTTTGGACTGCGTATGAGCAAGCCGGTGGATTAATGAGTTTGTATGCCCGGGATAGCGTAGATCGAATGGTATTAGGTTTTGAAGTACCTACCAGCTGGTTTCAATCCTTACATGCATTTTATGTAGTGCTAATTGGTGCGCCAATGGCTTGGTTGTGGTTACGATGGGGTAATATGGGTAAAGAATCATCCGCTATATTTAAAATGGCAGTAGGGATGATTATTATGAGTATTAGTTTTTTAGCATTGATGGGAGCCGTATACGATGCTTCGGTAAATATGCTAGGAAAAGCCCCAATCTATTGGTTATTATTTTCATACTTACTGCACGTAATAGCCGAGTTGAGTATTTCTCCGGTGGCTTTATCTTTCATCACTAAATTAGCGCCAACTAAATATGCTAGTTTAATGATGGGGGCTTATTTTGCCATTGTTGGTATTGGAAATAAGGCCGCTGGTATGTTAGGGGAAGCAGCTCAAGAAGCAGGTGAAATGGCCATTTTCGGCATAATCTCTGTTGCCTGTTTATTAGTCGGAATTTTACTCTTCTTTTTGGTGAGAAAATTAAAAGCTTTGACACACGGAGCAGAAGATATTACACCAGAGTTGACTTTTGTAGAACCGGAATAATAAAAAATAAATTATAATCAGAGCCTGGCATAAATGTCAGGCTTTTTTTTTGATTGCTACCAATCAAAAATAAATCGGCCCCAAACCAATACCGCTAATAAAGAAATGGCTACACCCATTAAGTTCAGGATTAATCCCGTACGAATCATATCCTTAATTTTTATTTTCTCGGTGCCATAGACAATGGTATTGGGTGGTGTAGCTACGGGTAACATAAATGCAAAAGAAGCCGACATCACCACAGGCATCATAATAATCATGGGGTGAATAGCTACGTTTTGTGCTACAGGCATTAAAATAGGTAGTATTAAAATAGTAGAGGCAGTATTAGATGTTAACTCGGTAAAGAAGGTCATAAACATGGCTAATCCAATAACCACAAGGATCGGATTAAAATCTTTTAGAAAAACCAATTGATCACCGAGCCATAATCCCAAACCGCTAGTGCCAATCACTTTGGCCAATGCAAATCCTCCTCCAAAAAGAAAGATGATGCCTAAAGGAATTTTTTTAGCGGCATCCCAATCTAGTAAATTTCCTTTTTGGGTACGGGAGGGTAGGATCACCAAAATAAAAGCGGCTAACATGGCAATGGTACTTTCTTTAATATAGGTTGGGTTGTCAAAAAGAATCAACCAACCCGGAAAATGAAAACTTCCAATATCTAATTGTTTGGCGGTAAACCAAAGAACCACAGTAACACCAAATACTAGACTAACAATCCACTGATCGGTATTGATTTTGCCTAGTTCTTCGTATTGTGATTTGATTTCTTCTACCTCAAATAAGTTAGCAGAAGTCGATTTTAAATATCTTTTTTGGATGACCCAATAGGCACTAAAAACAAAAATTACACTGGCCGGTAACGCCACCATAAACCAACCACCAAATGTCACGGGCTCATATTGGGGCATGTTTTCGTTAAAGAAATCCATGAAATATAAATTAGGAGCCGTTCCAATTAAGGTAGCTGTTCCACCAATACTTGCTGCGTAGGCAATACCGAGTAAAAACGGAGTAGAAAGATCATTGCTTTCGTCTTTTTCTTGAATTTGTTTAAAAACTGCCATAGCTGCAGGTAAGAGCATCATAACTACTGCGGTATTTAAAATCCACATGGATAAAAAATAACTGGTCAACATAAATCCCAATAATAGCCGTTGCGGAGAGTTTCCAATAACAAGCAGAATTTTTAGCGCTATTCTTTTATGGATATCCCATTTTTCTAATGCAAAAGCCAATAAGAAACCCCCAATGAAAAAGAAAATAATATCAGGCATGTACATCGGGCCTAATTCTTTCATGCTTACAACCCCCAAAAATGGAAGGAAGGTAATGGGAATTAATGAAGTGAAATAAATATTTACCGCTTCAGTAATCCACCAAATAGCCATCCAAATACCTACACCTCCGGTGGCGGCTATTTTATGGTCTTGGGTGGAGTTCATTAGTAATAAATAAATGAGTACTCCCAATACGGGACCTAAAAGAACTTTAATAATATGGTACATAGTGAGCATTTCGAAATTCAGTGAACTATAGCTAGAATTGAACGGCTAAATTTAATTGAATTCGCTGAAACGGAATCACATTGCATGTTGAAAATTTCACGCTAGTACTTCATTTTACACGTGGGGCATTCAAAACTATTGTTGCCCTTTTTTAGTTTGATACCTTCTATATGAGTTACCACAAACTCTTGAATAAAAGAGTAATTGGCTTCTCTGTTATTAACTTCAATTTGTTTGTCCGCGTACATTTCTCTAATTTGGTTATTATATTCTTGTTCTCCCCAGCAATTCGGGCAAATTCCTTCAGGTGTTTTTCCTTTTGTTTCTTCTTTTGTTTTAGCGAAAAATTGAAGTAGCGTTTCTATCATTATATTGATTTTTTAAATGGGTGTATTGATGGCTCAAATTTAGATAAGCAAACTACATGAAATTAATAATCTAGGTAAAAGCAGTAGGTTTTGTAAACCAGTTGACAACTGACCGTTATAAATGAATGATTTTAGTATTATGGTTAATTAACATAATGTTGGATTGGTCACACAAATTTTCTTAAAATAATAACGTTTCTTTTCTATGAGGTCGAAAATAGTGAACATAATGGCTATAAGTTTTAGCTTTTTTATTGGGGGTTTGATTTATACCGCAAATACGGGGGGAACTATTTTAATGGCTAGTTTTTTTCAATTTCTTCCTTATCCAGATAAGTGCGGGCATTTAATGCTATTCGGAATACTAACGCTACTCGTAAACTGGGCACTTAAGTTTAAACGATTTCCTGTAGGTAGTTTTCAACCCTATTTAGGCTCTGTTTTAGTGTCTTTTTTTGTGTTACTGGAAGAGTTGAGCCAGGGATTTATCGTTACCCGAAGTATGGATTACTGGGATTTACTAGCGGATGCAGTTGGAATTATTTTGTTTTCTGGGCTTACTCGGCTTTTGGAGAAGAAAGTGGGATAGGTACACGGGTGTTTTATTGATTTTTTAATGATGTTATCGGTAAAGTAAAATCTGTTGTTGTTACAAATGAGAAAATCATTAATTTTGGATATGATGAAATGGGTAATCGAGTTTGGAAAGAAACACTGAACCCTGATGGCGAGTTAACAGATAAACAATACTATGTTCGTGATGCTTCAGGAAACGTAATGGCTATGTATAGAAAACATAAAGATGGAACTGATCTAAACCTTTCGGTAGAAGAGTACAACCTTTTCGGCTCTGACCGTATAGGAGTTGAAAAGACCTTTAGACAAGATGTTTATAATGGCTCTTCTTCTAATTTAAACCCACAGTTAACAGCTAGCCAAACGCAAACCGTTTTTAATGGAGTTACAGTCTACCCGTTGTTAGCTAATCGTACCGTAGGTTTAAAATCTTACGAATTAAAAGA
>JBLFZF010000017.1:0-37729 GCA_047610145.1 Salibacteraceae bacterium
TTCCTTATTCGCTATTTCATTTTAAAACAAACCGGTGTATTAGGATGTGGATGCGTCTTACTTAAAATTTGATGTTATCTAAACGATTCCCTACCGTAAGCTGTTTCATTTTATGTTCAAGCTCATCAAACTTATTGGACGTTACATGTTCAAATTTACCGTTGATTAAATGATAAATCTCATCACACGTTTCTTTTAATGAAGAAAATATATGGGAGGATATTAATAGTGTTTTACCCGACTCTTTTAAACGTTTCACAATCTCGGTAATCATGATATTGCTTTGAATATCTACCCCATTATAGGGTTCATCCAAAACGATAACTTCGTTCTCTTGCATAAGTAAAGCGGTGATGGCGAGTTTCTTTTTCATTCCGGTAGAATAATTAGATGCATACCGATCTAAAGGTAATTCAAAAATATTGTGTGCATCTATGTCCAATCCTTTCACATTACCAGCATTACAGAGGAGTTGGATGTACTCTTTACCCGTCATAAAGCTAAAGTAATACGGATCAGTCAGCAATAAACTCAAATGATTTTTTAACGGATTAAACGGAGATTCTATGGTTCCTTCAAAAGGAATTAACCCCGCTAAACATTCAAAAAACGTTGTTTTACCCGAGCCGTTTACGCCTACAATTCCGTATACTTTTCCGGGCTCAAACGCTGCATTTACGCCCGTTAATACTTCGTTCTTTCCAAAACTAATGGCTACATCTTTAATCCGAATCATGAAGCAAATATTTAAGCCGTTTGTGGGTATAAAAGTATAAAAATGGAATAACCCCAATAATGATTACGGGATAATATAACGACAGGCAAATCAAAATACCTTGCGGTAAAGAAATTGACTTGGGGTAAGATGCATATTTAGCTAAAACAATGATAATCAAGTATCCGTAACCAAAACTTAGAAAGGAAAAGATAATAATTTCATTTCCGGGAAAGAAAAAAGCTAAAACGACTGCTATAGGAAGAGCAAAAAACGAGGCATATAAAATAGCTATACCCATTTTCTGCCATAAAAACGCTTGCGAATTCATTTGATGCATCCACACATAAAAACATGGTTCGGGAGAAAAGTAATTAAACATTGAAATAATAAACACAACCTCCATTCCAAATATACCCAAACCTAGATTGGCTACTTCAATAGCTTTAAACACAACAAAAAATGCTATTGGATACAACCAGAATATTTTCCGAAACCCAATAGCCGATTCATAAGGCCAGCGCCAAAAAGGGGTTTTAAAGGAGGGTACGTACGTTTGGTGCGATGGTGCAAATGATATTAAAATGACCGAAATAAAAACCACTAATGCCTCTAGTAATAAAAGTTGGTATAGTAGATAAATAACAAATGGAATACTGTGTAATATATTCTCAACGACTCTAACTTTTCGATATTCTGTATGGATGAATATCTGTTTCAAAAAAGAGTTTCTAGCTATTCCACCTAATGGGATAACGGTCATGATGGCTAACAAAACAAACAGATATGAAGCATACGTTGTTCGTTGAAACAGAAAATGCGCTCCCACAAAAAACAAAATAACCACTAACGGAATGCCCATAAATGGATGTACTCCCCAGTGCGCAACAGCCCGGATATTTCGATGTAACTTTAATCTGAAAAATTCATACATTCTAGGTCAATAATATTCTATTCTACACAAAAGAAACGCATCAAAATTAAATTTTTAACATTCGTTGTATCACCATTTCTCCACTTATAGAAGTCACCTTCATGAAATAGATTCCTTTGGGTAAAAAAGCGACATTAATAATGCTGTTTTTTCCGCCATTCTGCCGGAGAATAAATTGTCCTTGAGTATTGAATAATTCTAATTTGGTATACGCCCCTTTAATAGAAAATGAATGACGTGCAGGATTTGGATAAACCAAAACACCTTCTTCTTTCATCTCATCGATACCCGTAGGAAAAGTAGGTAACCAAGCCACTCCCACACTATCTCCCCAAATATATTCTGCAATTTCTGGGTGGTCAATAAATGGGTTTCTATTCCCTTGATAGTCGGAGTAAATGATTTCGTTCCTGTTTCGCTCCCAATCAGATACGGGATCCAAATTATTCCAATTTAAAAAAGTAGTTAATTTAGATTGCAACGGATCTTTAGCTAATTTATCTAACAAACTAGATGTGAGCTCTAAATCTAACTCTCCACCTCCCCCTTCATAGCGAACAGCCATATAGAAAATCATACGAGCCACATCTCCCTTAACGGCATCAGGCGGTTCGAAAGTCCATAAGTTGGCATCTTTTTTCGATCCCGTATTAAAGCCATTATCAATTACATCTTGACAAGTAACACAAGCATCAAAGTTTCGGTTGCTTCGCGTAGAATTAACACTCACATCGCACGGTCGTAAATGGTGCACATCTGTTCCCGGTCCTGGAGAGGTTCCGAAATCACCTCTAGATTTTGCCCATACGTGCTCCCTACTCCATCCTTGCGCGCTATTATACTCTTGAGCGGCATTAATACTTCTGCCAGAATAAATCAAAATCACATTGTCGGGATTCACGGTATCACGATCCGTTTCTTTTAAAACATCCCACACATCCGTACTAGACGAAGTATAGGTGAATTCCGAATGATTCTTAATAATGGCATGCAAAGCTTGCTTAAGCACCTCATCTTCGGTACCAAAAGCATTTGCATAATAATTTGATTCTTGACTAAATCCTGTCGTTACTATGGAACAGACTGCACAGCCTATTAGCATAGCTAAATATGTATTTTTCACTCACTTTATTTCACCGCGTACAAAAATTATCTCAATTTCGATACGCCAATTTCTCCGCCAAATTTAGGCCAACTAAAAAAAAATAATTCGAATATTTAAAAAACTTTTCAACGGGTTACTCCCGGCTGTTTTTTCTTTTTTTATACGCCCACCTCAGCATCCAAAAACCAACTACAAGGCTTATAATAACTAGTAAAAACTGAACCCAACCTGCTATATTTAGCACTTTTGAAATTAAGTCGTTATGTTCATTAGTATCCATTTCTGGATTGCTTACTTCTTTGATATGATGCAATAAATCAATGGCCATATTTCCATTTGGAATGCTTTGATGACAAGATAAACACACCCCTCTTCTATCTAGATTTTGACGCTCTTGATTATTTAATGGTCTAGAATTTTTAAAATGATGTCCTACTGTTTGAAGTTGCTTTCCATCTTCGGTCACAAATCGTGACCAATCCATTTTTAAATTGGGAATAGCATTGATTTGTGTTTGGGTATTTTGAGCTAAAGGAGACCCAACACCCGACCCAATATCTACATTAAAATCTTTAGACGGATCTTCATAAATGGTTCCTCCTTCAATTCCATACCCCATACTTTGTGGGTTGGTATGACAACTCTCACAGGCACGAGACTCTGCTTGAATAGTATGCGGTTGAACAGGCGAAATATCAATACCTAACTGTCCTTCTTCACCCGCTCCTTCTACGTTTGGAATCTTAAATATCTCATTTTCTAGCAATGGTTTTCCATCGGTACCAATAACCGTTATGGTGGTTTGACATCCCGGAATAGCAGGCGAAATTCTGTTCTCTCCATTCCGCACCAATGGCGGATTTTCCCAGCGCAAAAAACTCCTAGATTCGGTTATTTCGCCATCTATGAGATAATCTTCTAACTCACCTCGAGCATCAGCCGTTAATCCATTAGAATCGTGCGCTTGCCCCATGGCAACCCAATCTGGTTTTTTACTGCAATCTTTAGAGTAATCTACTTTGACATGACACCCATAACATTGGGGAGCCCATGTAGCATGACAGGTATAACATTCCAATTCTTCGGTATGCTTAGAAACAGTTACCATAGCCACTTCAGCCTCCAAACTCAACTGATTATTATCGTATAAATATTTTAAAGGTTTTATAGATAGGTCTTTTCCCGTAGCCGAATGTAAAATAATGGTATCCCCACTCTTCACCACATTTGGAATTGGGTTTCCTCTTGCCGAAATCAAATACCCATCTCTTGGATTGTACTCTGTTCCTTGTTTTAAATACTCCGCTAATTTTTTAGTTACCCCTCTCGGTGTTTTTGACCGTACTGGAAGCCCTGCTACCTCATCCCCATATCCGATAGGCAATTCCCACGGATAGCTGGTAGGTGTACCATGACAATCTTGACACTCAATTTCAACAGGCGCTAATGTAGCTCCGGCTAAAGAACCATCACTATGCACATCTAACGAGGTATGGCAATCTTGACACAACATTCCTTTACGGAGGTGGACATCTGATTTTAGATGTAGGTAATTTTTAGAATGCAGTTTGGGTTGTTCATCTCCATCACCCATAAACGGAGATGAGTAGGCGGTTTCCATTAACCCTTGGTAGGAAGTTCCAATTCTTTTACCTCTATCATGACACGTTGTACATGTTTCCACAGGAACCCCCGAGTAATGTTTTTGATGCACTGTCACCTTCGCTTCTCTGGTGCCTTGGATAGCATGAACCAATAACTTTCCTTTCCCCGTAATACTAGAATCTCCACCTTCATAAATACCTTCATTTCCATAAGGGATATGACAGGAGCTACAACCCATTCCCCTATAATCGCCACGCTTTTGACGGCCTTTATTACCTGTATGACAGCGCTGACACTCTTGGCGCAAATAGGTATACACCGCTAGTTGCGGATTCTCCATTACCTCTTCTGCCGTAGGTGCTTCGGGTAAAGAAGACATTTTACTCGGAAATAACTGCGGCTCTTTTTCAGCGAGCACCCCCATATAATCTTTATAAATATCTGTACCTAATCGTTCATGAACTGCTACTTCTTCTACCTCATAATTTCCAATATCGTGATCATACCCGTTCATTCCTCCAAAGCCCCATAGGGTTCCTTGAATTTTCCCTGCTTCGGTAAACATTAATGAAGTGAATTGCGTTTTTACTTGTTCTGAATGACACATACCACAGGTATGTTGATTAATCCATGGAGATCCTGGTTCAGGGTAGAAGTTTTTTGGGCCTTCATTTTTTTTGAAATATTCAGCTGTTCCTAAATGCGCTTTTTTATGTTGGGTCGTATTTGGATTACCCCCATGACATACAATACAATCGTTTCCGGGATTTCCGCTTTTGTCAGCTATTTCCAGAATCTGTTGCATCATTCCAGATTCTTCGGCACGAATATGTTCTAGACCACCATGACAAGTGGTACACTTATTTTCAGAGAAATGATAATTAACAACTACTTTAGTTGGCGTCCACTCTTCCGCTTCAGGTGCTGTATTAATTTGCGTCCACTCTCCGTTGCCACTAATTTCGTTATTAATGAGGTGTGTACAGCTATAAATGCCAATGACTAAAACAATCAGTAAAATTATTCCTCTTAACCTCATAAAACGACTGGAATGATTTTGTTACATCTTCTTTTTTTTCTCCAGTGCACTGAGTTTTTGGACAAAAAAAAACCTCAGTTATAAAAACTGAGGCTTATATCTTTTACAGATAAATGATATTATTCTGCTTTCTTTTTCTTTTTCTTGATATCTTTAACAAACTTCCCGTTGATACTTTGACCCAAAATCACAACATCCTTTGAACGGCTGTATTCTTCGATAGCATGTTTCATTTGCTCTTCTGTATCACGAACTAACTTTATACCTGAATTAGCCCCTCTGTTTCTTACCTCAATGTAAAATCCGTCTCTAAGCTTCTTCGGTTTAGTTGGAGGTCTTCCCATAATATTCTATTTTTTTCTTCTTAATGAATGACTTAACAATGATAAAACGAAGGATGTAAATGCGTGCAACTATTTGTGAAACAGGTTGTTTAAACCATTCTAATCGTGATATTTATCGAGGACAATATATATAACGAGCTTGAATCAACCAAGAAAATTCAGAAATACTACCAATAAAACTATTATTTTTTTTTATAGCTTTAAGATATTTTGAAGAATTGGAGTTAAACCACTGAAAAAGAACTCTACTGCAATTACCATGACAATTAAACCCATCAATTTCATTAGGACGCGGTTACCCGTTTCGCCTAAAAAGTTAGATATTTTTGTAGCACTCATAAACACTACAAACGAGAGTAACATAACCAAAGCCATGACCACTATTAATGTGATTTTTTTATCAAGAGTACCGGCATCATCCATTAAAACAATAGAGTTGGTTATTGCACCTGGACCAGCAATCATGGGTATCGCTAGGGGGGTAATTGAAATATCACTCACATAATTATTTACTTCCGATTCATCATTAAACTTCATCTTACCCAGGCGAGCATGTAACATATCTTGACCCATTATGAAGAAAATAATACCTCCTACTATTCGGAAAGAATTCACAGAGATCCCGAAAAACTGGAAAAGGACCTGACCTGAGAAAGCAAACATAATTAAGGTGAAGAAAGCAACAACTACGGCTTTCCAAGCTGTTTTTCTTCTTTGTACTTCGGTCAACGTATTGGTCATACCCAAAAACACAGGCATTGATCCAATCGGATTAATCAGTGTGAAAAATGAAGTGAAAACTAATATTCCGTATCCGTAAAGCCCCTCTATTTCAATCATTAAAGTATAATTTATTTTTTTGCAAAAGTAATCAGACTTTTCCGTAAAACGCCCCTTTTTAATTTTTAATAAATCGCTCTATTTGCGAGAGAATATCATTGATTACATATAATCTGTGAAAATAAACTCTGGTTGGAAAAACACAGACATCGTTCCTCTTTCTTACCTCTTCTATCCTGCTAAAACTAGACCGATTTGTACATGAACGATAATTATTTCAATTAAAAAACAACCGAGCCTTTTACGGTTATTCGCTTAAGTTTTGAAATCACTGAGTTTGGGTAATCCTTCCTAACTAATCTGTAATGAACTCCTATGAATACTCGTAACTCCCAAACTATTTGGGTTAGATCAAACATATACAGCCTAATTTAGCTGATTATCAAGCAAAAAAAAGCACTCCAATATGGAGCGCTTTTCAATATTTTTCTGAAAGGCTACACTTCTGAGTCCATCGTATCAGTCACAACATAATACCTTGGATCTTCTACTGAACGTTCAATAATAGCATCCAAATTTGGATGCGCTTTTAATAATAACATAATGCACTCCGGGCTTAAATGCGTTAATTTTAAATTGATTCCTAGGTTCAAAAATTTATCCGCTATGTTACTTATCGCTTCCATACCCGAATGATCTGTTACCTTAGATTCCATAAAGTCAATCTCTACATTTTCCGGATCTGTTTTCGCATCAAACTTCTCATTGAAGTTTTGAATAGAACCAAAGAATAATGGTCCCCAAATTTCGTACACTTTGGTTCCATCTTGTTTTATTTTTTTTCTAGCTCTAATCATTGTCGCGTTTTTCCACGCAAATACCATTGCAGAGATCAACACCCCTGCAATAACCGCAATTGCTAAATCTTGCCATACGGTAATGGCAGATACCGCAACCAAAACGATTGCATCTGATTTAGGTATCTTGTTTATAATTCGGAAACTAGACCACGCAAATGTGCCCACAACAACCATAAACATGACCCCTACCAATGCAGCAATAGGAATTTGCTCAATTAATGGTGCCCCAAATAAGATAAAGGCCAGTAAAGATAGTGCGGCAAATAGACCCGAAAGTCTTCCTCTACCCCCAGAATTCACATTGATAATGGATTGGCCAATCATCGCACAACCTCCCATACCACCAAACAAGCCATTTAAAATGTTAGCTCCACCTTGAGCAACACATTCGCGATTACCAGAACCACGAGAATCTGTTAACTCATCTACTAAGTTCAACGTCATTAATGATTCTATTAATCCTACTGCAGCCAATAAGAAAGCCGTAGAAATAATTAAACTCCAATGTCCCGTAATACTATCAAAAAGTCCGAAAATTTGGAATTGAAATGAGGGTAATCCACCTTCTAAGCCCGTTCCACCGCCATCACGAATAAACGAACCTACCGTGCTTACATCTACACCTCCAAAAATAGTTATAGCCGCAACGACAATAATAGCCGCAAGTGCCGCTGGTATTTTAGTGGTGATTTTTGGTAACCCCCACATGATTAACATGGTTAATCCTACTAAAGCCATCATGATATATAAATCAATGCCTTGCAACCATTCTTGCTGCCCTCCAATATTCTCCTTAAACAAACTCATTTGAGACAAGAAAATAACGATGGCTAGTCCATTTACAAATCCCATCATTACGGGATGAGGAATTAAACGTACAAACTTTCCTAGTTTAAAAATTCCGGCAGAAATTTGTATTACTCCCACAAAAAGAAGCGTAATAAATAACCATTGCAACCCAAGGTTCTCTATCGGGGTAGCTAAATCTAAACCTACTTGATTTCCTTGTTGAATCATATACACCATAACTACGGCCATTGCACCAGTAGCTCCTGAAATCATACCAGGTCTCCCCCCAAAAAGAGCGGTTATAATACCCATCATAAAAGCTCCGTATAAACCCACTAATGGGTCAATTCCGGCAACAAATGAAAATGCCACTGCTTCGGGCACTAGAGCCAGAGCTACCGTTAACCCCGAAAGAATGTCATTCTTAGGATTTTGGGTAAATGTCTTCATAAATGATTGTGAAGCGTGCTGTACTTTTTCTAACATAATTTGATGGATAATCTTAATTCAAAACGGCTGCAAATGTAATTTTTTAATTGGGCTTGAAAATCAAAAAATAGTTTAAGATTAAAATTCTTTTAATCAGCTCATTAAAGATTGGTTTACTTCTTTTTATGGACCGATATAACGACACGAAAGCCATCCGGATCAATCAAGGTGATTCCATTCCGGTTCCAATACGGGTTTTTTGAGGCTACCATTGGAGAACAGTTTTTAATCGCTTGCTCTTTTATGTTTTCGAGTTCTCGGTCTGAGTTCACATAAAAAACGAACAAATCATCCGGGTCTGGCTGAGAGTTAGGTAAGTCCCCATCAAACGTAAATTCCAAATGCCAATTCTCTCCAACCTCACCTAAAAACAAACCATCATATCCTTCGTGGTTTTCAAAATCACCTAACACGATTAGACCGATCACCTCGGTATAGAATTTCTTTAATAGAAGTAGGTTTTTAGTATGACGAGCAACTCTAAACTTCATATTAAATGACTGTTGATTCTTAACAAAAGTACGATGAATTAACAAAGCCGCAAGAACAATTGGTAATTAGGCATTTAGATCAGACAACGTGAGGATCAAAATTATACTAATTTTCAATTTTCAATGAAAAGAATTCCGTAGTTTTGCACGCTCAAAAATAAAACACATTTAAAGATGGCTGGTACAATAACTTACACCATGGTAAAGCCTGAAGCAGTAGCGGCAGGTCACACAGGACACATTTTAGGCATGATTACAGATGCTGGATTTAGAATTGTTGCATTGAAAAAATTACACCTTTCTGCAGAGCAAGCAGGTGAATTTTACGAAGTACACAATGAACGTCCCTTTTACGGAGAGCTTGTTGAATACATGTCAGGTGCACCTATTGTAGCTGCAATTCTTGAAAAAGAAAATGCAGTAGAAGATTACCGCACATTAATTGGCGCAACTAACCCTGCAGATGCTGCAGAAGGAACCATTAGAAAACGTTTTGCTAAATCAATTGGTGAAAACGCTGTTCACGGATCTGATAGTGACGACAATGCACAAATTGAAGCCAATTTCTTTTTCTCAAGATTCGAGAGATTTTAAATTACCTTTTTGGATAATTAAAGATCCCGTTCCGAAAGGTTCGGGATTTTTTTTGTCTGCTAATTTCACCCCTTCAAAAACAATCATTTAGTCCCCGTTAGAGCCCTCAATCAGCCTGTTTTTATGTTCTCAATATTACCTGAGCCTCCAATATGAATGGGCTGAGTCTTTATGGTGAAATACATTTCAAATTAACTACGGTCACCTCTTAGAGGTTTTAATCAAACGGATGCAGTACTTCGGTCACGATGTTCTTGATAAAGTAGGTGCGCATAGATTATACGCAAAAAACACCTTCCCTAGTAGCCCAGTTTGGTCGCACGAGCAGATATTCCTTTTATTTACAATACACTTTTTTATTGCGTCCATATACGTCAAACAAAACACTTCAATGTTCATATGTTTCTGTTAATGTTTTGATTAAAAATACGTTCATCCATACCTTTGCAGTGAGCAAATGAATTTAACGTTAGAGTTGTTTGAGCTCTATACACGAATACGTATAATTAAAACCCAAAAACATTTATAATGAGTTCTAAATTATCAAAATACGCAGTCACTTTTTTAGTGGTTCCTTTAGCTCTTTTCGGAGCTGTCCAATTATTTAGTTTTTCAAAAGACGAAGTTGGAGAAACAAAAGAGTATCAGCATTCTTTTAATACGGATTACAAGGTCTACGCTTTAAACATTCCTGGAGATTTAGTTTTTGCGGAAGAAATAATTCCATTACAGTTAGTTGATGTGCATGAAAAATTAGATCGTGAACTACTGGTAAATACCTATTGGCAATCTAACACCCTCTTATACCTAAAACGAGCCAATAAATACTTTCCTATTATAGAACCCATTTTAAAAGCAAATGGAATCCCTGATGATTTCAAATATTTGGCCGTCATTGAAAGCGGACTTACTCCCATAGTTTCTCCTGCGGGAGCAGCTGGGTTTTGGCAAATTATGAAAAGTACGGGTAAAGAAATGGGATTAGAAATTAATTCGGAAGTGGATGAAAGATATCATGTCGCTAAAGCGACTGAAGTAGCTTGCAAATATTTGAATGATGCCTATACGCGTTTTGGATCTTGGACTTTAGCTGCGGCTTCTTACAATATGGGAATGGGTGGACTAAATAGGCAACTCACAAAACAACAGGTAACTTCTTATTTTGATCTGAAACTAAACTCCGAAACGGGTCGCTATGTTTACCGAATTGTAGCGGCAAAAGAAATCTTATCGGACCCTAATAAATACGGATTCCAGTTTCGAGAAAATCAGTTATGGAACATCATTCAAACGGAGCAAGTTACGATAGATTCTACCATTATAGATTTAGCTATTTACGCCAAGGGGCTGGGGCTTAATTACAAAGTATTGAAGGAGTTTAATCCGTGGTTACGTTCCAACAAGCTCACTTTAAAAGCAATTCCTTCGTATACCTTAGATATCCCTAAAAAAGAATTTTTGACTCTATTGGTACAACAATAAAAGACTTGAATCCCTTAATTTAAGTAGGTTTTTACCTTTTACTAATTATTAATTTAGATAAACCTAAAACAATAAATAGTTGAGCAAATGTATAAGTCAACATAATAAGTAGGCCACTAAATGCCATCGCTGTATAAAATTTATTGATCGCTAAAATAGAGTCGGAAAGAATGAATAAAACGGCACCACAAAGGATCCAATAATACCCCGTGTTTTGCTTTCTAATAAGTGCAGCCACCCCCATACTTAATAGCACCATAGCATAAATAAAAACAGGTATTTTCAACTCCCCTAGCCCTGGCCAAACTACGGCAATTAAACCTACCGTATATAGAAACATTAACGGCAAAATCAACCACTCCAATTTTGATATGGACTTTATTTTATTACTGGATTTAATAAATACGTATACATAATGAATATGAGCTATTAGAAACCCTCCTAATCCAATCATGAACATTACTGGATAATCTGTATCAAACATTAATGCGATATCCCCAACCCACGAAAAGGACAATGCTAAAACTATGGGGAGTTTAAGCGCAGATTTCACTCCGTTTGTTACACTTAAAAAGTATACTATTAATACCGGTAATAAAGCTGGTTTTGACAATTGAAGCAATTCAGCACTGCCCAAAACATGCCCAAATAGATTACTCGGTATTAAAATGATAACATAGATACCCAGCAAAAAAGAACTAACATATTTAAACATGAACCGCGTCTTTCTGTAAATGAAGTACTTTTTTTAACTTTTCCATCATGTAATGATCTTTAATATTTGTTTCGTGATACGAATGAGTTAAGGTATTGGCTATATTGTATACGGCATATTTTAGTGTGTCATTAAACGCTGTATAGTGTTCATCAACATAATCAATAAAGGAATTAAACGCGACATCAGGATCGTGAAAATTTTCATTTAGATAATCAAATTCCATTTCTATATAAAAGGCAGAGTCTGTACCAAACTCATCGGTACTAGATTCTAAGGGAACCATATCTTTTAGTACTAATTTATGAATTAAATTAACCTCTTCTAATGTTATACTTCCATCTGCCTTAGCGAGGGCGTATAACAACTTACCTACTTCTGAGTAAAAGTTTTTGTAAATCATACCCTTATTTTATTTGCACTCTAAAGGTACTCAATTCTGTTCTGTACAAGACTTTTTACAAGTAGAATTAATTGTATATTTTTATGCTTTAATCTAAATCCCTTAATTATGTCAAATACTTGTTTAGAATGTGAGGATCCTATAAAAGGGAGATCGGATAAAAAGTTTTGTTCGGATGGTTGTAGAAATGCGTATAACAGCCGTTTTAATAAAGACACTACAAATTACATGCGAAACGTAAATAGAATACTCAGAAAAAATCGCTCTATATTAATTAAGCTAAATCCCAAGGGAAAATCTAAAACCACAAAAAAGATATTAATTGAACAAGGGTTTGATTTTAATCACCATACAAACACCTATACCAATAAGGGTGGAATGACCTACTATTTTTGCTATGAACAAGCTATATTACCACTTGACAACGATTTCTTTGCCTTGGTAATGCGTCAAGAATATGGCAAAAACAACTAGTAAGCCCAAGCTCTAGAATAGAAACTGGTAATATTCACGAGCAGAGAGTCTCCGGTGGCATTGTATACCCAACCCGATAAATTCCCTTTTACTTTTAAGGCAGAAATACTATCGTAATTTTTTATTACCTCCGTTACATTAAAGGAGTGAGTGGCTTGCGCATTTAACCCATTAGGAGATACAGAGGAAGACCATAATACGCTATCTACATCCATAAAATTAATGAACGCGTGTGCCGTATCTGGTTTTGAAATCTCTACCGGAAAGCTACCTACGTAATACGTACTATCTGAAAAACCATCTGCAGAATCAGCTACGCAATTTTTCAGACCAAATGAAATCCATTGTTTTCTACTGGTATCCGATACATACGCAAAATAAGAGGTGAAAACCGCATTTACACCCGCACCGCAAGCACTGGTATTCTCCCGCCACACCCCATTGCCAACAGAGTCAATATTATTATACATCACTATTGGAGTACCTCCCACATTGGCATTAATAAAATATGAAAAACCATTCGTCACAATTACAGTATCTGCGGGAGTTTCTAAAGGAAGTGAATTCTCTACTTTCTTACATGCAGGGAATGCGAAGAAGACTAGAAGACTAAGTAAAGTGATAATGTATTTCATATCTATTGAACTATACGACCCTTAAACTGGCCACTTTTTATTTTTAACGAATCTCCTTTTCCGTTGTAAAAGTACCCCTCAAATTTTCCGAATCCAATCTTCTCAGAATAATCGTCAAAATCATTAGAAATGATGGCCGACAACTCAAATCTAGAGAAGGAGCTTTCGTTACCTCCAAAAGCAGTACTCCACAACACGCTATCTGCATCAATATACTTTACAATAGCTGTTCTATTGTGTTTCATTTTAGGATAGTACGTATATGGACCCACCACCAAAACAGAATCAATACTATTTGTATCTGATAAACTATCGTTATTCACACAGCCTCTAATATCAATATATATGGCTTCTACCAATTTGTTAGGAACGATATAAGCGGTTACATGAGATTGAATAAAATGATTAGGGTCGGTCATGCAAAAACCTTCTTTCTCACTGATACTCCAATTAGAGTAATCGTGGATACCGTTAGCATAATTTACTGGAATATTGTCAATTAATGCATTTACAAATAAATCCACTTGAATGTTATTTCCGCTCGTATCAGATTGGTTAGGGTTTTGATACGAAGCTAAAGCTTCCTCTGATTCGCAAGAAGAAACAAACACAATACCCGCGAAAAGAATACTGATTAATCCAAAAAACTTGAAATTTCCCATGATTAATAAACTCCGTATTGGAAACTAAACTCCCCACCTTCGATATAAATCGATTCTGTGGCATTGTACAGATGAACATCCATCGTTCCAATAATCAACTTTTCGCCCAAACCATCACCTGGATTAGCGCCAATTATTTTAACAACAAAAGAGTCATCGTTACTTGATCCGCTACCTTGCAAAGATCTCCACAACTTACCATTACCATCTACCCAAGAAATTTCAACTCCATTAATTTGATTTAACACTTCTGAGTCTCCATAAGGATAAGTTCCGGCATAGAGCAAGCTCTTTTTATCGGCATCATCTGTAGGGTCTTCGATACATTTTAAAAACTTGATTTCTAAGGTATTGTTTAAACCCAAAGTGTACATTCCGGTTAGTTGACCGTAAAAGGTAGTTGTATCGCTACATCCCACATACGTAGAATCAAAAACTAAATTATAAAACCCCCCTATGCTATCTTGTAAAGTGTACAGTGCACTGTCAATTTTCCCTCTAAAATAAAAATCTGTCACTAAGGGAACCGAATCCCCTCTACCCCATGTCATGTCTGGATCTTGGTTGTGCGGAATATCCGTTACCAAGGTATCTTTTTGACAGGCAGCCAAGCCTATTACGAAGGCAAGCACCAATAAAAAAATATGCGAAATTCTTATCATATATAAATTATTACGAAGAGCCCCAAATATAGCATAAAATTAAAATCTCTACCATTTTTTTATTACGTTAAATTCGGTGCGAATAGGCCCTATTGATTCTGGTTTTTGTTATTAACTTTTAGACATAATTACCGTCTAGATTCTGTTCATTTAAACTAATAGAATTAGTTTTGTGTCCCATGAAGGTAAAACCTTATTTAGTGGGAATTGCGGGTGGAAGTGCCTCAGGAAAAACATCATTTTTAATGGATTTAAAAAATTCATTGCCTCCCAAGACGGTATCTATAATTACCCAAGACAATTACTACCTCCCTATTGACGAACAGAGTAAAGATGAAAATGGAGAAGTAAATTTTGATTTGCCAACTTCGATTAATCGCCAAAAATTCCATGAGGATTTGGAGAACGTGATGAATTGGGACCCTATTACCATTAAAGAATATACATTCAACAATAAAGAAAAAGAGCCCGGACTTATTACTATTGAGCCTCGTCCTATAATTATTATGGAAGGGCTTTTCATTTTTCATTTTGAAGAAATTAGGAAGGCACTTGATTTACGCGTTTTTATTGATGTTCGTGAGCATCATATGTTAGAAAGACGATTAAAACGAGATCATATAGAACGTGGATATAATGAAGAGTCTGTTCGATATCAATGGGACAATCATGTTATTCCATCGTATAAAAAGTATTTAAAACCATACCGAGATGATTCTCACGTAATTGTTACCAATAACAGTCATTATACGAAAGGGTTAGACGTTATTACGAATCACTTAAGATCAAAATTAATTTCACATTTTTATCAGCAATAAATCAAACAATTATGAAGTTTTTCATCGATACAGCAAATCTGGATCAAATTAAAGAAGCGCAAGATTTAGGCGTTTTAGACGGAGTTACTACTAACCCCACTTTAATGGCAAAGGAAGGAATTACGGGAACTCAAAACATTTTAGATCATTATGTGAAAATATGCAACATCTCTGATGGTGATGTAAGTGCAGAAGTGATTTCAACAGATTTTGATGGAATGGTACGTGAAGGAAACATTCTTGCAGCTTTGCATCCAAATATCGTAGTGAAGATTCCTATGGTAAAAGATGGAATTAAGGCATTAAAGTATTTTTCTGACAAAGGAATTAAAACTAATTGCACTTTAATTTTCACTGCAGGTCAAGCTCTTTTAGCGGCTAAAGCTGGTGCAACTTATGTGTCTCCTTTTATTGGAAGATTAGATGACATAGGTTTTGATGGAATGGAGCTAGTGGCTCAAATCAGAGTGATTTTTGACAACTACCTTTTCGAAACTCAAATCTTATCTGCTTCTGTAAGAAATACTATGCATGTAATTCGTTGTGCTGAAGTAGGAAGTGATGTAATGACAGGTCCTTTAAGTTCTATTTTAGGGTTATTGAAACACCCTTTAACAGATAGCGGTTTAGCGCAGTTTCTAGCGGATCACGCCAAGGGCAACTAAGAAATTAAAACTCATCTAAAAGCGAATCGTTTGGATTCGCTTTTTTTATGACTAAAAATTTGATGATATTTAAGACAAGTAACTAAAGTTACACCTCTACAATTTTTAAACCCTAATTTTGCAGGTAAATTTAGCAGTAATATGAAGAACCTAGAAAATACAAGTCAAGCGGAGGTAGATAAGCACGGAAATAAAATGTCTGGCTATTTAAGCATGTTTAATTTTCTACTGGCCTTCTTAGTCGGCTATTATTATGGTTTCCATTATGCGGCTCTGTTCACTTCGTTTGTCAGTATAATTATTGGCTTTAAGCACGATGATTTTGATTCACCATTCTACAAACAAGTATGGAAGCTAGCAAGTCCATTTGTATTTATGGTTGGAGTGGGCGTCATCAATCCAGCAGTTATCCCATTGGGTTTAGCCGGAGTAGTTTTTACCGCATTAGGATTACATTTAAGAAATTTACACCAAAGTATTCCCATTAAAATCATTATTGCGGCAGCAGCACTAATTCTATCTTCTTATGGTTCATTAATGGAGTATCCTAGATTTGTCCAAGGAATTTTAGGAGATGTTGTTTCTGAAGAAATATTGGATTTTGAAATTACTAATATGAATGGAGAGCCGGTTAATTTAAGTGATTTTAAAGGGCAAGTAGTATTGGTTGATTTTTGGGCTACTTGGTGCAAGCCTTGTCGCGATGAGTTTAAGGATTTAGAGAAAGTATATGCTCATTTTAAAGACCATCCAAATGTGGAAATCCTAATTATTAATGCTCGTGGTAGTAATGACACTTTTGAAAGCATCCAAAAATTTCTAGCTCAAAACCAATATGCGCTTCCCTTTTATATGGATCAAATTGGCAGAGCTACCCAAAATTTAAAAGTGACCGCTTATCCAACGCTAGGTATTATTAACCCAGAGGGTACATTGATTTTCAAACATACCGGTTATTCAAATGCAGAAGAATTAGATACGTTCTTAATTCAGAAAATTGAAAATATTTTAGCCAAGTAGCAGAATAAAACCTACTCCCACTCAATTTTAAAACCATGTCTCATTAACTCCACGTGTCTATAATCCTCCTCTTTTGAGGCAAACATTATAAAGGTAAAGTATAATGGTTTTGAAATGGATGCTAAGGGAATAACTTCATGTTTTTTTAAGTCGTATAAATAATCTACTTGTCGGGTACATATAAATTTTCCGTTCACTTTTTCATAGAAAGAGAATCTATGCTTAGAGGGCGAATCAATAAACCAAAAATTGGGTCCACTTCCTTCAATAAGCAATTCGTTGAGCGGGTTTTTCCAAAGCTCGTAATTAGCCATTTCTTTAAACCCATTCAGCTTTTCTGGAGAAACATTTCTTATGGCTTGATTATAGGTGCTTGACTTTAGTGAGCTACTTACAAACACGCCCCTACCATCGTTCATTTCAATAACAATTTGAAATGGCGATTTTTTAGCCCGCACAATATGTTGATCGATGGGCAGCTGTTTTCCATCTTGAATTACGTAGGCACTAAAATGAAGATTATTGCTACGCGAAGAAGTTGCATTAATGAACAAGCCACCAAAAATCAGAGTTACACTTAAAAACAGTCCTATATTAATCTTTGAATTCACTCAGTTCAATTATGCGCTTACAAAACTAATCAGAATCTCTTTTAGTATTGTATTGCTTAGAAATTATTACATGTCTATATGATGTACTTATAAACAAACCCTCTACTCTGATCTAATAGATGGAGTAAGCCGTTTTTTATTATTTCAATAATATTAGCAGAAAATAACACTCCTATTTTTGAGCCTCAAATTTATTAAAAAAAAAGGAGCCACCTTTCGGCAGCTCCTAATCCATCGTTTGTATGAAAAAACAATTTATTTAATCGTAAACTTCTTTACAATTCTTTGACCTTCATATTGAAAGGTAACCATATAGGTACCCACCGCTAAATTAGATACATCCATTTGTTGTGTTCCAGATACTCCGGAAACATCTACAGGAATGGTTCTAACCAATTGCCCAGTTATAGATAGAATTTCTACCTGAACTGTTCCTTGTGTCGTGAAATTGTTAAATTCTAAGTTTATGAAATCAACAGCTGGATTTGGATACAACTTCAATTGTGCATTCATTGCATTAGGAATTCCTAAAACAAAGTCTACTACCATTTGATCAGACCCTTCACATCCAGTACTTGGATCGGTTACCGTAACTTGATAAGTCCCTGCACTTGATACCTCAATACTCTGAGTAAATGCGCCTGTATTCCAGAAATAACTTCCATATCCAGAATCAGCCATAATTGTTACTGTTGAATCTTTCCAAATTACAGTATCTGCTGGAAGTGCCACAATCACCTCTGGATGAATCTCCATAGAATGAGAAGCTGTTCCTTCACAACCGTTAACATCAGCTACAATCACGCTAAAAACTTGCGTTCCAGCAGAGAAAGAACTTGCACTTACATTAATGGATTGAGAAGAACTTGTGTTATCCCATTGGTATGAAGCAAATCCAGGACCTGCATCAAGCACACCATTTTCATAAGCACATAACTCAGGATTACCTGTGATAGTAGTTGTTACTGGATTAGATACGGTAATTTCTACAGAATCAGACCCCATACAACCATTACCATCGGTAACCATCACACCCACTTGTGAAATACCAGCTCCTAAAACTGAAGCCATAAGCGTATCCATTTGATTGGCATTTCCAGAAGTCCAAGAATAAGTACTAAAACCTGTACCTGCATCTAAAACCATAGACTCCCCATCACAAAGGATTCCGTTTCCTCCTAAATCAACAACAACCGCAACTGGCTCAGCAACACTTGCCGTACCCATGGTTGTACATCCATTAGCATCCGATATAACAACAGAATAACTTCCCATCATTACACTTGATTGGCTAGCTAAAGTAGATCCATTTGACCACACTTGGCTATAAGGAGATGTTCCTCCCGAAGTCATTGACGAAACCGTTCCATCAGTCGACCCGAAACATGAAATATCAGTTCCAGAAACGGTTGACATTAACATGGTTGGTTCTGTAACAGAGACAGAACTAGTAGATTGACAGTTGTTACCATCAGAAACAGTTACAGAGTATGATCCGGCTGTTAAAGAACTAGCCGATGAACCACCTGCTCCGTTTGACCATGCATACACAAATGGTAGGGTTCCTCCGGCAGCACTAATGCTAGCCACACCTGTGTTTCCTCCATTACAAAGAACATCAGAAACTACACTTGCAGTAGACGTTAATGCAGATGGTTCTGCAATGCTAACGCTATCCATCATCATACAGTTATTTGCATCTGTAATTGTTACCGCAACAAAACCTGCGGATAAACCAGAAATATTATTTCCAGTAGAACCGTTATTCCAAGATAAAGAATAAGGTGCAATTCCACCTGAGTTTAACATACCTACAGATCCGTCATTACCCCCATTACAAGAAACATCCATTGCATTTACAAATGCACCAGATAACTGATTGGGTTGCGAAATAATCACTGAAGTAGTTTGCATACATCCTAAAGCATCCATAACAGTTAACATATGACTTCCAGCTGGTAATGCAGATGCATTAGCGCTCATATCACCATTAGACCATGAATACACATAAGGAGCAATACCCCCACCGGCAATACTAGAAGCAGTACCGGTACTGTCATTATAACATGCCGCATTAGTTGAACCATTAACAATTGCTAATACTGGGCTATTTTGAGTCATCGAACCTGTCTTAGTAGCCACACAACCACTAGCATCGGTAAGTGTCACATCGTAAGTACCCATTGCTAAACCACTTTCAGTCGCAGTAACACCACCACTTGACCATACAAATGCATAAGGTATTGACCCTCCTGTTGCAGAAGCGGTAAATACACCGTTACTACCACCAAAACAAGAAACAATGGAATCTACGTTTATGGTAATTGAAGGAGCTCCAATATCTGAAACCGTTGCCATAGCGACTAACATACATGAATTAGCATCGGTAATCGTAACGGTATATCCACCACCAACAAGAGCGGAAGCCACTGGAGTAGTTTGACCATCTGACCACAGGTAACTATATGGATTTATTCCACCTGTTACATTTGCAGTAGCTGAACCACTTGGTACACCACAGGTTGACGATGTTGTGGATGTTGTTGCCATTAAAGCCACTGGCTCCGTAATGGTAACTGTTGCCGTTGCAGGCCACAAATTAGCATCATACACCGTAACCGTATGTGTACCTGCCATTAATGAATCTGCCATATTTGTGGTATCTCCATTTGACCACATGTAGGTATATGGTGAATCACCACCACCTGCAGTAACGGTAGCTGTACCATTATCACCTGCGTTACAACTAACATTTGTTGAAGCAGTCATTGTTGCGTTGGTTAAATCAACGGTAACAATTGAGGTATCTGAATAGGTACCGCATACATTAGTAAATGACACATAATAAGGATACACTCCTGAAGTTGTAAATGGACCGGCATCAATATTTGGCGTTGTACCAACAGTGGTACCTGCTGAATCCCAAACAATTCCTGCTACCGCGGGAGGAGAAGGAACGGTAACACCTGTATTTACAAAATTAGGATCTTGTTGCGCTTTCACCCAACCCGTGTTATCATTCATATCAGCACCCGTTAAACGAATACCCCATGAACCACCTCCTGAAACAGTTGTACCCGTCCAATCTGCGGCAGTAACTCCTGTCGCTGCTGAGAAAGACTGCGTATTATATCCTAATACATCAATAATAGTTCCTGAAGCATCTTTGAGTATATGACCCGAAGCTTGACTTGAACCTGTTGAGTATGAAGAAGTCACATAGAAATAATTAGCCGGACTTGAAGAGCCTTGATACGTGCCAATAATAGCTGTTCCCGTTGGGCTTAAAACTGTACCAGCTCCAAATGTGAAGTTAACTCTTTGCGAAGTTCCAACCCACATTTCGTAACTGAATCCTTCTAAACTTGAATTAGGAACTCCTGTAATTTCAATGTAATCATCCGATGTCATCCATGCTGGACGTCCGCCTGCTGGTAGTCCAGTTGTAGAACCTGCCCATTGACATCTTTCTGTAATAAAAAATGACCCTGCTGGATACAACGGTGAAGTTGTGGCCAATGTTGTCATATCAAACGGACTCGTCATAGTTACTGAATCTGGAGACACTTCTATTAATGGGGTCACCGTTTCCATATGTCCATTCATAATAGAATCATTTGAAGCTATTGGATTTACTGCATTTGGTTTAATATACGCAGAAACCCAGTAATCACCAGATACTGACATATCTATCGTTGAAATAGAAAATACAAAATCTGAACTACCCGCTAGAGAACCTGTGCTTACGACTAAACTATCTGTCGTATTTATTGGCCCAGTTACGTTCCAAACAATTGTTAATGGATTAGTTGTAAAATCAGAGCTGGTAGATAAAAGGTTAGTCACCCTTGCAAAAGCGGAATCTGTAGAACCATAACACTGATCTATCTGAACTAACATAATATCTGTTAACGCCAAATCTCCTGGAATACCCGTAAATTCTAGTGCACCTACATCTGGCGTAGTTGCTGAACGCGTAGCACCAGAAACATCAGTAGTTACTCCTAATGCAGAACCCATATTATCAATGGTCATAGACAAAGGCGAATAATTACCATTGGCTAAATCTGTATACACAGGATCTGCTTCCATAGAATTTACCGCCTGAGATGACGCAGTTTGAAAACCAGCTAATGTGATTTCATTAGTCCCCCAACGACCATAATAATTATTGCCTGAAGAATTCACAGACACATTATTGTAATCGGTAAGCAATGTTGCCGAATTAGTAGAATAATATAGTCCATAACTACTTCCTGTTCCTACACCGTGCATTGATACCAGGTTGTTCATTATGCTAACATCCGTTGGCGTTCCTGTATTGTAAATACCATACTTAGAAGATCCACCTTGTGTTTCAATATCCACCGTATTATGATACACGTAAATGTTACTTTTCGTACCACTTAAATAGATACCATAAGCAGAACTTGAACCAGAAATATTATACAAGACATTATTGATTACCTCCGAAGAACTTCCAGTTACATTCGCTGAATTCGATAAACGAATACCGTAAACTGAGCTAGTTGCAGCTCCTAAGTCATGAATTACATTGTTATTTATAATTCCAAAAATGGAATTATTGTAATAAATACCATAAAAACCACCTCCATTTGCTCTTACATCTCTAGATAAATCGTTAGAACCAATTTGAGTCGAATCTGCGTTATTAAAATAAATTCCATAATAATAAAAATCATGGATATTATTATTCATAATGTTAAATCCAACTGTTCTATTTGATGAACTAGCACCATTAATTCTAATACCATAGTATCCGCCAATAATGTCATTATTAGAAATTAAAACATTATTTGCATTATCACCTCCGGTAGTTGCACTAGTTATTGAGCTTGACGCAACAATACCTCCACTTGCAGAAGAAGTATAGCCCATACCTATATCAATTGTATTATTCGATATAGCCACACTGTCACACCCATCTTTCATTTGAAAACCAAACATATTAACGGTAGGAGTTTGATTTTCAAAATCAAACCCATCAATAGTTAAATGTTTCGTTCCTTCTAAACGTACAAAGTGATTTGCACTTGGGTTCTTATGCACCAAATTATTGTTACCATTAATGGTCACTGTGTTTGTGGCTGAAGCACCAGTAATTACAGTAAAATCCCAAGGACCAACAATGGTGTCGGAACTAGCGGTTACATTTACGGTTACTGGACCTGAAACACCACAAATACCTAAGGCTTGAATAAACCTATCCATCGATATAAAGTTAGTTGCACTTCCAGCAGAGCTTCCATCTACTGTATATATTCCTGATAATGGACCTGTACATACGGTAGTAAATGCTAATGGACCATTCCAAAAAGAAGAATCACCGGCAGCACAAACTGCACGTACATAAAACTCATAATTAGTTAATGGACTCAAAGAACCTAATGATAAAGGGTTAGTTGAAGAAATAACAGTGTCTCCCGTACCTAAAGTAAAACCTGACGCACCATATTCAACTTTCCAGTTAGTAGCAGACCCCAATTCCAACCAACCTAAATCAGCACTCGTTGAAGTCAGGTTAGATACTGTTAATAAATCTGTTGACATACAACTTGGCGGAGTTCCGACATTTATGGTGTAATCCTCGAAAGAACCATATGAACCTGTATAACAAGGATTTGAAGGAGATACCGTTCCTAAACCGCCATCAGCTCCACCTAATCTAATTCTATGTGCTCCAGCTGTAACTGATAAGGGCACTTGAATTGAACTAAATAAAGTAGTTGGATTAGCAGAGGAAGCTTCACCTAAGTAATATGCTTCTCCAACATCAAGAAAATCTAAATCATCATTCCAATCTACCCATGCCCACATATTGTAGGTATAACCTGCTTGTAATGTAACATCAATATCAAACATCATATCGGCAGACCAAGTAAAATTCGCGATCATAGAACTATAATCACCATAATTACCTGTTTCTGAACCTGTCGTATTATTGATTGTACCCATACTCACATTGGTAATACCTAAACCATCCACACTAGATGGATTTGGAATACAATGCCCAGTATAAAAAGTAAAAGGACCCGTCCAGAAGGAAGCATCACTAGCACTACATGTAGATCTTACATAGTAATCGTAACTGGTAGCAGCCGTTAAACCTGTTAACGTAAAAGGGTTTGATGTTACAACGGTAACTGAACCTGTACCTTGACTAAAACCAGACGTACCTGTTTCAATTTCCCAGTTTGTTGCCGAACCCGCTTCGGTCCATGATAAAGTAGCACTTGTAAGTGTCAAACTATTCACACCTGGTGAAGTTGGTGCGGGACAAGAAACAGGAGTTGTGTTCGACCAGTTTACCGTATTACAACCACTTGAACTACCACAACCAGCGGTATTTCCTTGAGAATAATACGTTCCTCCAGCACTTGCAATAAATGTAACTGGTGATGGCCCAAAGGCAACGGATGTTTGACTAGCATCATAAATAGTTACTTCAGCTGATGCATTAGCAGAATAGCTAATTACATATGTCTGCCCGGCAGTAACTCCATTAATTGTGGATCTCTCATTTGGGTAGGCACATGTTGTAATATTGACGTTACTGCCAACCGCAGGGGCGAATCCAGTACCATACAAAGTAGATGATGCAGGACATTGGGCAATAGCCGATTGATATCCAAAGGACATCAATGTTATAAAAATAGTGAAAATGCCTTTCCAAGAGGATGCATCTAAACTTTTATTAATCGTACGTTTTTTCATAAATTTATTTTAATGGTTAAAAAATAAAAGCAGCCTACAGTTGTTTTTGAAATTTTTGTAGGAATCTTCAGGCCCTCAAGGCATAAAGAAATGGAACTCACTCATTCTTTCCGTTTAACCGTAAAGGAATGGTCTTGATTGCTTTTGAAATAAGTTAGCTGGTATTTTCTGTCATAAACTGTTGTTTTGTTATCATACAAATTGAATTAAATACCCTAGAAACTCTAGGTATATTATTCCGCTATAAAAAAACAAGGGCTGCGTAGAAAATTGAAATAATTTGATGATGTCAACCTGTCAAATTAAAACGGTCTGAACTGGAAACTCCAGACATGCTATTCCCTCTAACTAAAAATAGGGGTTACGTAGAAAATCGAACCTAAATTGGGGAGTTTTAATCCGAACTATGGATACCGCCCCCAATTGATAATAGATGAAAATCAGAATTAAAAAAATTAATATTTCGTTAAATTCTAAATCGCATTCAATTGCGCCTGTCCAATATATTGGATTTTATAACACATAATTAAAATTGTTAATAACTTTTAGTAAAAAACACTAAAACATAGCCAACCTTTATTTAAAACTACCGTTATCAAAGACTTTTACGCACTATTAAAAAATAAAACCAAGCACCTGAGTTATTAACAATTTTCACCTTTTCAAGTCTTATTTGTCAAAGCGACTGACCGAAAATAAGGCTCCAAAACGTCAAAACTTTTAGATATCACGCTATAAACCATACCTAACTAGCTCCAATTCATGCTCTATTATTGTATATTTTCATCCTATGAAAAACGTACTATTCGTTTGTTTAGGAAACATCTGTAGGTCGCCAATGGCCCATGGAATATTCAGAGATAAAGCCAAAAAAAATGGATTGAAAATCAACATTGAGTCAGCCGGAACTTCGGCCTTTCATATAGGTGAGTGCCCAGATTCTAGAGCCATCGCAGTACTTTCTTTAAAAGGAATAAATATTACTGATCTAAGATCTAGATTATTTATCGCATCTGATTTTGATCACTATGACTACATATTTACTATGGATTCAAGCAATCAAATGAACGTAAAACACATGGGGGTCTCTTTAAACCATGCTGTCAAAACCAAAATGATAATGAATTTAATCTACCCCAATGAGAACATTTCGGTACCTGACCCATACTACGGGGGATCTTCCGGCTTTGAAGACGTCTATAAAATGTTGGATATAGCCCTTGATCAATTAATTATCCAGTTAACCTAAATGGTTTAGAAAAATATCTGATTTTTGCACGCAAATATTTTAAAATGAAATTAGGCACATTATTCTTGATTCCCACCGTAATTAGCGAGACTCCAATGCGATTTGTTATTCCGGAAGGAAACAAAGAGCAACTTCATGACTTAGTTCATTTTATGGTAGAAAAAGAAAAGCCTGCCAGAGCTGCGTTAAGAAACTTGGAATTGAGCCATCCCATTCAAGAGCTTAAACTATACAATATTGGAAAATATAGTGAAAGTGGTGATTTCGAATCTTACTTTAATCCTTTGTTTATGGGGGAAGACATGGGACTACTTTCAGATGCTGGATGTCCTGGAATTGCTGACCCAGGATCTAAGTTGGTGAAATTAGCCCATTCATTTAATATTAAGGTTGTTCCTTTAGTCGGGCCATCTTCTATATTTTTAGCATTAATGGCCTCTGGATTAAACGGGCAAAACTTTGCTTTTAACGGGTATCTGCCTGTTCAAGATAAAGAAAGAGCTAAAAAATTACGCGATTTAGAAATGTTATCTGCGAGAACAGGGCAAACCCAGATGTTTATTGAAACCCCTTACCGCAATGAACAAATGTTTGAGACATTGAAAAAAACGTTACGTGCCGATACTAAATTATGTATGGCTGTTGACGCTACTGCTCAAAAGGAGTATATCAAAACACTACCTATTGCCGAATGGAAAAACTTTACCCATCCATCGTTTCATAAAAGACCCTGTGTATTTTTAATTCAAGCTTAAATACATAAAAAACAGGTAGGAAAACAGTACTCAATTAGGCGATTATCTAATACTACCCTACTTTTACACCATTAATAAAATGGAGTGAATATAGTATGAGAGAAATCATAGAAAAAGCATGGGATAACCGTGACCTTTTAAAAGACACCAAGACCCAAGAAGCCATTAGATCTGTCATTAAAAAACTTGATAATGGCGAATTACGTGTCGCTGAGCCAAGCAATAACGGGTGGCAAGTAAATGAGTGGGTAAAAAAAGCGGTCGTTCTCTACTTCCCAATTCAACTCATGGAAACCATTGAATTAGGTCCTTTTGAATTTCATGATAAAATGAAGTTAAAAACCGGTTATGCAGAAAAGGGTGTTCGTGTTGTTCCTCATGCAGTGGCTAGATATGGTTCCTATATTTCTAAAAATGTAGTACTGATGCCCTCTTACGTTAATATTGGTGCCTACGTTGATAATGGAACAATGGTGGATACCTGGGCCACAGTTGGTTCTTGCGCTCAAATTGGTAAAAACGTTCATCTTTCTGGCGGTGTAGGTATTGGAGGTGTTTTAGAACCACTTCAGGCGGCTCCGGTAATAATTGAAGATAATTGTTTCATTGGCTCTCGCTGTATTGTGGTGGAAGGCGTTCGCATAGAAACAGAAGCTGTTTTAGGGGCCAATGTAGTTCTAACAATGTCCACTAAAATTATTGATGTTTCTGGTCCCAAACCAATTGAGTACAAAGGTGTAGTTCCCGCAAGGTCGGTTGTTATTCCTGGGACTATTGAAAAAGAATTCCCTGCGGGTAAGTATAATGTGCCAGTCGCTTTAATTATTGGTAAAAGAAAGCCAAGCACAGATTTAAAAACATCTTTAAACGATGCCTTAAGAAACTTTAATGTAGCCGTATAATATGACCATTGTTCCAGAACGCATATTAGTTATCCAAACCGCTTTTATAGGTGACGTCATATTGGCTACTTCCTTATTGGAAAAGATCCATACCCATTTACCCAAAGCCAAAATTGATTTTTTGGTCAGAAAAGGTAACGAATCGCTACTCGCCAATCATCCGTTTATTAACGAATTAATTATATGGAACAAAAAAGATGCTAAATACAAAAGCCTGTATCGCTTATTAAAAAAAATACGTGCATCTTCCTACGATGCAATTATAAACACGCAAAGGTTTGGAGCCACTGGAATGCTGACCGCATTATCTGGAGCACCTATTCGATCTGGATTTTCAAAGAATCCGTTTTCTATTGGGTTTTCACACTCGGCACCACATGAAATTGGTAACGGAACACATGAGATCGAAAGAAATCATAAGCTTATTTCATTTTTCACGGACCCCTTAGTTTCTAAGCCAAAACTATACCCTACTCTGCAAGATAAGGAATTAGTAGCGCCCTATGGACATCTACCATTTATCACTATCTCCCCCGCCTCGGTATGGTTCACCAAACAATTTCCTTTAGACAAATGGATTGATTTCATTAATCAATTACCCACTGATTTAAATATTTTTCTTTTAGGTGGACCAGGAGATAAAAGTCAGAATGATCAATTAATCAGTAAATGTTCCACCAATGTACCAGAAAACTTAGCGGGTAAATTAAGTCTGTTACAATCAGCGGCTTTAATGCATAAAGCGAAAATGAATTTTGTGAATGACTCCGGACCATTACATCTTTGCTCTGCCATGAATGCTCCGGTTACTGCGATATTTTGCTCTACTATTCCAGCATTTGGATTCACTCCACTTTCGGAGGAAAAAAACATCATTCAAACACGGCATGAGTTAGCCTGTAGACCTTGCGGCTTGCATGGATTAGAGAATTGTCCAGAAGGTCATTACAATTGTGCCAATCAAATTGAGACTCATCAACTTTTAGAAACATTTGCACTCTAAAAAAATTAGTGATAAATTGAGAAATCATAAACGAACAAACTTGTATAAACTTTAGTCTATTTGATTTATTCCCAATAGCTTTGAACATAATAAAAACCAAAAATGGAATTAGAAAGAAAACTCACAGTAAACGAAAAGGCACTTATTGTAAACCTTGACCCTAATGTGTATGGATCCTTTTCTGAAATTGGAGCAGGTCAAGAAGTTGCCGCTAATTTTTTTCAAGCTGGTGGGGCTTCAGGCACCATTGCATTGACCCAATCTGCTTATGACAAAAAGATTTCTAACGCTATTTATGGCGAAGGAAAACGATTTGTGAGTAAACAGAGGTTGATCCGAATGATGGATCACGATTTCGCGAACATTACGGATAAACTTTCCGATAGGGAGGAAGAAACAAGATTCTTTGCTTTTGCAGATACTATTGAAACCTTAAATTTTCACAAAACCAATCAAGGTCATGGTTGGATGGGAATTACTTTTCAAAAAAACCCAAAAACAAAACCCAACCAGATCGTACTTCACGTTATTTTACATGATAACGATCCACTTCTGCAACAAAAAGCAATTGGACGATTAGGGGTTAATTTAATTCACGGGGTAAATAATAACATCCATTCCATGAGAGTATTTCTTAGTTCCTTAATGGATGGGCTAAGCAGAGACCGAGTTGAAATTGATATGTTTAATGTTACGGGTCCGGATTTTGAGGATATTGATAACAGATTAATCAGTTTAAAACTTGTCAAGTTAGGTTTAACACCGGTAGCTATGTTTGGTCCAGACGGTCAAAATGTGCAGGCCTCTGAAATACTTTACAAAAAGAACTTACTCGTTTTAAGAGGTCGTTTCCGTCCTCCTACCTTAGTTAATGTAGACATGCTTTTGGCCGGTTACCGTCAATTTGTAAAAGATCCGAGCGTGTCAAAAAAAGATCTAATCGTTCTATCCGAACTTTCATTAAACAATCTTTTAATTGGAGAAGATGATCACAAGAAAGAAAGAGATTACATGGATCGAGTAGATATTCTATGTTCTTTAGGTCAAACCGTTATCATCACGAACTATCAACATTATTATAAATTAACCAATTATTTATCTGATGTAAATAGAGGTCGGAAAATAGGGGTGTTAATGGGAGTAAATAACCTTGAAGCCATTTTTGACCCAATGTATTATAGTAAGCTTAAAGGGGGTATTTTAGAATCTTTCGGTAGATTATTTGGTCGTAATATTAAGCTATTAATATACCCTGCAACAGATGGGGAAAACGGAGAACTGCACACGTGTAACACGGTACAAATTGATGAGAAGTTAAAGCATTTATTTTACTACCTTACCGAAAACAACCAAATTGAAGACATTAGTCGTTGCAACAAGCAATTGCTCAGTATTTTCTCAGATGACGTGCTAGAAATGATTAATGAAAACAAAGCTGGCTGGGAAAAGTTAGTTCCTAATAAAGTAGCACGTACCATTAAAAAGAACGGAATGTTTGGCTATGTAGCTAGTAATTAAATGAAATTTAGAGCAATTAAAAGAGCTGATTACCGCCCCTTTTAATTGCTCTAAACTAATAATTCATCCAAGATAAAAAATCGTTTACCCTACTCCTAGTGACCAGTACATCCGAATCAAACTTCGGGTGGACTTCTAGTTTTAACCGACTGTTAAAATACTTATGAATTCCTCGAATACTAGAACTACTAAGAAGAAGCTGTCTATTAATTCTGAAAAATTTTTTTGGATCTAATTGTGGCATAACTTGATCTAAAGAATAATCAACAATAAGTTTTTTACCATTTTTCTGAACCAAATACACCGTATTACCTTCGGCAAAGAAAAAACCTATATCATCCGCCTCCACTTGTTTATACCGATCTCCAATCCGAATTAAAAACTTTGATTTATACGACTGTTCCGTATTTTTGGAGATTAAGTGGTTTAAAACGTCAATATCCAGGGCCTTTTTTGACCCCCACAAAGTTTCATATTTAGCAATAGAATTAGCTAAATCTCTTTCATCAATTGGCTTGAGTAAATAGTCAATACTATTTAACTTGAATGCTTTTACCGCAAACTCATCATAAGCAGTGGTAAATATTATGGGGGTAGATATTTTAATATGTCTAAATAATTCAAAACTGGTACCGTCCATTAATTGGATATCAGAAATAATTAAATCAACTTCTCTTTTAGACGAAAACCACTCTACCCCTTCCGAAATACTTTTAATAACATGAATTACCTCAATATCGGGACGTAACGATTTTAGTGTTCGCTTTAGCTCATTAGCTAATAAATTCTCGTCTTCTATAATTACAACTCTCATATTTTCAACTCTATTCAAATTTATAATAAAAGGACTCTAAGAAATGAAGTTTCGCTGCTTTAGCAAGCTAGTTTTATTTTATTGGTTGTATGTTTATTTAATCGGAAATATGAATGGGATGAATGCCTAATTTTAATTTTGAGAGAACTCGAAAGTATATGTGAATTGCATTCACAAGTATTTGGAATACACACAATTTAACCTGATTTATTACAGAACAGTTTATTTTAAAATAAATGAATCAATTACATTGCGTAACAGACGAATCTACCCGATCAATTTCAGGACTTAAATAATGAATATTTAAATTCAAACCTCTTAAAATAAATAGTAATCCAATGACTATCACAAAGTATGGAATTGATTTTTGAAAATTATTTCGAACCTTTATACTCAGAAAGCCGCCTAATAAAGTAGCCGATAACATCACCGGTAATGTACCCATTCCAAAAAACACCATGAAAGTCATTCCTCCCAAAGCGTCTCCTTCCGCAATAGCCCCTGCTAAAGCAATGTATACCATTGCACAAGGCAATAATCCATTTAATATGCCGATAAAAAATAAGTGCTCGACAGAAGACTTCTTAAATAATTTGGCAAATAAGGATTTTAACCTCCCCATATATTTGAAAGTATATGAATCAAGGTTAAGACTTTTAGAAACTTTTGGTAAAAGAATACTCATAATCATGATGACTCCAGCACCAATTGATAATGCCCGTTGCGCACCCGCCATAACCAAGCTCTTACCAATTAAGCCAAACAACAAACCTAACGCACTATAGGTCGTTAATCTACCTACGTTATATACTAAGCCACCCATAAATTGAGAAGCTCTAGTGGCTCTATTTAGAGGTAAGGCAAATGCAATTGGCCCACACATTCCCAAGCAATGGAAACTACTCACCAATCCAATAGATATGGCAACCCACCATTGAATCATTTTAGTGTCTTTTTAGATAAATACATTTTTCTCTAAGTAGCAGTCCTTTCCTTTAACGGTCCATTTAACCTGAACTTGATATTTTCCATTTTTAAATTTTGAATGCGGTACTTTTTGCTCAAAACTAGCATCTAACTTTAATGGAACCGTAAAATCCAATTTAGAATCAGACGGTCTATAAATGGTGATTTCTCCTATAGCTGAATTCGGATCATAATCCCCAACCAAGTTTAAAACCCAATTCTCATTTACCTTACTCCATTTGAGTTCGGTATTCAATTCTAACGCCTGTTTTACACGATCTATTTGATTTTGAAACTGAATCTCCTTCGCATAATAATCGTCTGTAACTAATTCAGTTTTTCTTTTATCAGACATGCTAAGTATCAAAACAGTGGTAAATACCACAACAATAGTTACCGGAATAGCAATAGCCGCATGGCCCCAAGTAAATCTCATATTATATTAGTTAGTACTGTGTTGGTCCTAAGAATGTTGTTTTAACCGTAGTTAACGTTTTCTCTTGTTCCTTTAAATTAATTTTCAATTTGATTTTGTAATCTTTCACATCTGCGTTAGCAATAATTACAAACATAGCTCCTTCTGCAGATCCTCCAGAGGGCACCATTGGCGATTTCCCTACCAATTTAATTGTTGCTTTATCAAAACCTTCTACTTCAAATTCGATAGGAATGGAGTCCTTGGTTTTATTAATTATCATATAGGTGTACAAATTTTGTAAACGTTCCCCTTCTATCTTTTGAAAGGTCGTTCCTTGACTCCTTAGAATAGTAGCCTCTATGGGTGATCTCAATGTAAGTAAAACCAACATTGCGGAAACCAATAAACCTAGCACCGCACTATACGCAACTAATCGTGGCGTAAACATAAACGATTCTTTCTTTTCAATATTTTCAATAGACGCATATCGTATTAACCCTTTAGATAGGTTGATGCTTTCCATGATAGCATCACAGGCATCAATACAAGCAGTACAGTTTACACATTCTAATTGCGTACCGTTTCTAATATCAATTCCAGTAGGACACACATCTACACACGCATGGCAATCTATACAATCGCCTTTACCGGCCTCCGTTCTATCTTCGCTCTTTCTAAATTTAGATCGACCATTTGTGTTCTCCCCTCTTACAAAATCATACGCAACTACAATTGATTTATTATCTAATAAGGCTCCTTGTAGACGTCCGTACGGACATACTATTATACAGGCTTGTTCTCTAAAACGAGCAAATACTCCATAAAACACTCCGGTAAAAACTAGCATAGCAATAAAGCCCGACATGTTTTCGGAAGGTGATGTTGTTAACAGTTGATTGACCTGTTCTACTCCTATTATATAGGATAAGAACGTATGGGCAATAAAACTAGAAATGAGAAAGAAAAGCACATTCTTTAGTCCCTTTTTCCGGATCTTCTCCGCATTCCAGGGCATTTTATCTAACTTCTTTTGTTTTCTCCAATCGCCTTCAATCCAATACTCAATTTTTCTAAAAACCATCTCTAAAAAAATTGTTTGTGGACAAACCCAGCCACAAAAAATTCGTCCGTAAACGGTTGTAAATAGAATAACAAAAACAATAGAAGTTAACATCGCAATGACGAAAAGAAAGAAGTCTTGAGGCCAAAAAATTTGACCAAAAACCACAAATTTTCTTTCGAAAATATTAAACAGCAATAACGGTTCTCCGTCTATTTTAATAAATGGACCGCCAAACAAAACAGCTACTAAAATGTAGGCCAAGAGGGCTCTTCGGTTATGAAACCAACCCGATGGTTTTTTGGGGTACACCCACTTTCTGTTCCCTGCTTCATTTAAGGTACCAATAGAGTCTCTAAAAGACCCTTTTTCCTCTTCAATTTCTCCGTAATTTGTATTTTTATGAGTCATTTACTCTGGTATTGAAACAAGAATCACCTTAACTTGCCTGTACATAATGTGCTCCAAAGGTGAACTATGTTCATTTTTTTCATAAACATCCTTTCGGGTTATTCTCCGGTCCATTTATCGCCATCAGGTTCTTTTCCGTCTGAAGGACTTGTTCCTTTTAGACTCAATATATAGCTAGCTACTTTTTGTATGTCCTTTGGTGACAATTGTGACTCCCAAGAAATCATTCCTTTTTCTGGAACCCCTACTTTAATGGTACGGAATACATTTTTAATGCCTCCGCCATGCTTCCAAAATTCATCGGTAAGATTTGGGCCTACACTTCCCCCTGCGGAAGCTAAATGACAAGCCACACAGTTATTATCATACATCTTTTTACCCTCTGCTATATCTGAAACGGCAGTCAGTAACTCTACTGTAGATTCGTCTATACTATTCCCTCGTGCTTCGGCCTCCTTTAGAGCAACCTGCATCTCTGCCACAAACTCGTTATGACCTACATGGCTATCTACGTAAAACAAGTAATAATACATATACCCAAACATGGCTACAATGGTGATATAAAAACCAAATAACCACCAGGGCGGCAAGTTATTATCCAACTCATGAATACCATCGTAATCATGATCCAAAAGAATTTCGCTTTCTCTTTCAATAGGCACGGCATCCGTTAAACCAAAACTAAAGAACATATCTTTTTGCGCTACTACTTCCTCTTCACCAGCGTATTTTAATGCATTCATTATTTTACGAATGTTCGTCAGTAAAATCAAAATGACCACCAATAAAAAGGCATTTATTGAAATCAATAAAGTTTCCAAGCTAGGGTCCAATTTAAAGGAGGCGGCTATTGTTCCTTGACCAAAAGCACCAGAAGAAGCCATTAACAAAACGCCAGTTGCAAATGCAGCGTTGGTATTTACGGTGATATTTTTCCAAATAGCGGTGTTACCCTTTAGGGATTTAAATACCCCGGATAGCGCATACAAAATCACTATTTGGAAGATAATCATCCCAATTAAAACCCAAACTAGGCTCGTATCATTTATTCCAGAGCCCTCATTCGCACAAGCGCTCCTAGATGTAAAAATTAATGCCACTAAGATCATTCCCTTATACCTCTTTTCTGGAAAGGTTGTGTTTTTTATTTGATCGAATAATTTCATATTCAAAAAAGTTTTAGGTTATAAATTAGTCGTTAAATCATCTTCTTGAAGTGGTAAACTTGAAAGCTCACTTTCTACTTGTTTATCCATAACAAAGAGGGCATAAAAAACTATGTACAAGAATATTGCGACAAACATTACTAAAGCAATTGACGCGGTGACATCTACACCTTCAATTGTTGACATGTGACTTTTAATAAATTTCAGCATACTAGTTTAATTAAACGCCCTGCTTTTTAGAAGGACAATGTGTGTTTATTTTTTATGAATATCGGTACCTAATCTTTGCAAATAAGCAATCAAAGCAATAATCTCTTTATTGGGTGTACATTCAATTCCTTTTGATTTTAAATCGGCAGAAATTCCATTTGCTTGTTTCTCTAAATCAGCTAGTGCTTTTAATTCATAGCCCTCAGCATAAGGAACACCTACGGCACGTAAGGCCTTAATTTTACTCTCTAAATGAGATACATTTAAATCGTCTTGAATAATCCAAGGATAACGTGGCATAATTGATTGCTCATTCATTGCCTGTGGATCATACATATGTAGGTAGTGCCAAGCATTATCGTATTTATTACCAATTCTATGTAAGTCTGGCCCTGTTCTTTTAGAACCCCATAAGAATGGATGATCATATACAAATTCTCCGGCTTTAGAATACTCCATTCCGTTTGGGTCATATCTAACCACTTCACTGCGGAAAGGACGAATCATTTGTGAGTGACAGTTATTACACCCTTCTCTAATGTATAAATCTCTACCTTCTACTTCTAAAGGAGTATAGGGTTTAACGCTCGCAATTGTGGGTACATTAGATTCTATTAAGAATGTAGGTAACATTTCAAAAGCACCTCCAATAGCTACTGCTACAAATGTCCACACCATAAACTGAACGGGTTTTCTTTCAATCCATCTGTGCCAGTGTTCGCCAGAATGTTTTTTATAAAGTACAGGTAAAGCCGGAGCAGAAGCAGCCTCTGCTTTGATTAAAGCTCCTGTTCCTGCGGTTTTAATTAAGTTCCAAGCAGCAATTAAAATACCTGTAAAAAATAATAATCCACCTAAAGCTCTGAGCTTGTATAATGGGGCTAAAACGGTAACTGTTTGTAAAAAATTAGGATAAGCTAACATTCCTTCGCTATTAAACTCATCCCACATTTGCGCCTGAATCCAACCCGCCCAGTACATCGGTACCACCCAGAATAAAATACCTAGTGTACCTATCCAAAAGTGGATATTTGCCAATTTATTAGACCACAGCGTAGTATTCCACATTTTTGGTACTAACCAGTAAAACATCCCAAAGGTTAAAAAACCATTCCAACCTAAGGCTCCAACGTGAACGTGTGCAGGAATCCAGTCTGTATAATGCGCAATGGCATTTAAAGATTTAATAGAAAGCATTGGCCCTTCAAAGGTGGACATCCCGTATGCCGTTATAGCAATAACAAAGAATTTTAAAACCGGCTCTTCCCTTACTCTGTCCCAAGCGCCACGTAAAGTCAATAATCCGTTAATCATACCTCCCCAAGAAGGGAAAATCAGCATGATAGAAAATGCCGTCCCAATGGTTTGCGCCCAGTCTGGTAAAGCAGTATATAATAAATGATGAGGTCCTGCCCAGATGTACAAGAAAATCAAGGCCCAAAAATGAATAATGGATAATCTATAGGAGTACACCGGTCTTCTTGCCGCCTTAGGAACGAAGTAATACATAAGTCCTAAATAAGGTGTGGTTAAGAAAAAGGCAACTGCATTATGACCATACCACCATTGAACTAGAGCATCTTGAACACCCGCATATACGGAGTAAGACTTAAATAAATGCACGGGCATTTCAAAAGAGTTCACAATATGCAACAGGGCCACGGTAATAAAAGTAGCGAGGTAAAACCAAATAGCCACATACATATGACGCTCTCTCCTTTTAATAATGGTCATGATCATATTGAAACCAAAAACTACCCAAATTAATGCAATAGCAATATCAATAGGCCATTCTAACTCTGCATATTCTTTACTCGTGGTATACCCTAGTGGAAGCGTTATGACTGCAGATAATATAATCACTTGCCAACCCCAAAAGTTAATGTTAGACAACAACTTACTAAACATAGGGGTTTTAAGTAATCGAGGCATGGAGTAATATACCCCTGCAAAAATACCGTTACCTACAAATGCAAAAATTACGGCATTGGTATGTAAAGGTCTAATTCTACCAAATGTGGTATACGCTAGATCAAAATTAAAAATTGGAAATGCCAATTGTAAAGCAATCGTAAGTCCAACGAGCATCCCAATAATACCGAAGGCTACCGAAGCGATAATAAACTTCCGAACGATATCATTATCGTACTCAAAGTGTTCTACGTTACCCGGAGAACTATGTAACGGGTTAGTAATTGTTTCAGCCATAATTAGCAGTTTAATTGTATTGATTATTTTTTGAGCTTTGTATTTGAGCTTTGTTCTGACATATCTGAAGATTCATTTTTAAAATCCGCATCATCAAACAGCATTCTTACAGATGGCGTATAATCATCTTCATATTGGCCATCTTTCACAGCCCAAATAAAAGAACCTAAAAAAAACAAGGCCACTAACAAACTGAAACCTACCAAAATAAAAATGACGCTCATTTACTGTTCTTTTATGTATTAGATATCGCAAATATCCATTTGAAAAAACTTTGAGAAAATGAGTATCATCAATGAATAACATGAGTATCATCAATGAATAACATGATATACATCATAGGTAATCATTAAAATGTCCTGTCTATTTAACCTAAATAGGAAGTTTTAAATTAAAATACGTATATACCGGTTATTACAAGC
>JBLFZF010000018.1:0-35539 GCA_047610145.1 Salibacteraceae bacterium
CAAAAGATGGGGTGATTAAAATTATTGGAAAGGTAGAATCTGGTATTGCCGCTATCGGAGTAAATATGTTTTATACTAAACTCACTGTGTATATTTTCGATAAGGAGATGGGAATGGTAAAGAAAGGCTTAGCTACCGTTGATGGGCAGGTGTTAAAATACCGAGATATAGCTCATCTTTTTGTAGAAGATAATGCGCTTCATTTCGTGCGGTTTACGTACGATAAACAATCCAAAAGCAGAGTTATTTCAAAATTTGTGTTTGATGAAAGAACTATGACCTTTGTAGAACCTGAACCTGTGCTGGCTTGGCAAGACGGAATTAAACTCCCCAAAAACGGATATGGTAGGTATTTTTGGCAAGCTTATTCACCCGATTCAAGTACGGTTGCTTTTTTAACCCTTGGAAAAGATACCCCCGAGGCAGGACGTGAGGTTATTGTTACTGTAACGGATAAAGACTTTAATGTTTTGTGGGAAAAAAGAAAATTAATACCCAGTGCAAATGAAAGTGTTTACAAAGTTTCTGAATTAAAAGTAAGCAATAATGGCAAGGTATATATTACACGTTCACGCAGGGTAGTTAATGATTACCTAGAGCGAGCAGGCGGTCAATATGATTTTAACCTAATGAGTTACGAAGTTATTGTGGTAGCAGAGGATGTGGAGTCTCAAGTAATCTTGCTAAACAATAAAAATCAAACTTTTGGAAAGATGTTCTCTAAAATGATGGCGGATGGAACCCTGAGATTTATTTTTAGTTCTAGAAGTATAGCGGAGGGTTTAATTTATTTAAACAGCGTGTTCTTTGATGAGGAGTTAGATGAAATTGTGCATGTTCAAAATGAAATAGTAAAAGAGGAATATTTAACGATGTTTTTGGAAGATTATGAGTTAGATGAAATTGCTAGACGGCAAAAGAAAGGAAGATATAACCCTTTGAGGTCATATGAAGTAGCTCATGTAGTTGAAAATAAAAATAGCTCAACGACCTTAATCTTAGAACAAAGGTTTATTACCGATCAAGCTAGCACGAACCCAAGTAGGCCAGAGCGTGTTAAAATGTACAATTTTCGCAATATAATGGTGGTTAATATGGATGAAGTGGGTAAAATTAATTGGACCAAAGTGATCCCGCATATGTCTGTGATTTCAGCAGAATACTTGGTTGGAAAAACGGACTTATTAAAGCTTGAAAATGACCAATTCGCATTAGTATTTAAAGATTTTGGAAACCATAATGAAAAAAAGGAAGAGAATACAAAGGTGACGGATGGGGATGATTCTAAATACCTGGTTTATGGAATAAATGAGGAAGAAGTTTTTTCAAGAACCATCCTTACGCATAATGAACCTTTAGTCTTAGATGGGTTGAATAATTTTGCATTAGGTAAAAATGAATATTTGTATTATGAGGGTCAGCGACTTGTATCGTTGTTTATTGAGTTTTAAAGGGGGGGTAACAAATTATTCGGTAATAGTTAAACACCTAACAAAAGTCCTTTTCTGACATCAACGAAAATCGTAACTTTGCACTCACAAAATTTGAACATTTAAATCATACAATACGAATTGCGTGTAAGGTAATTTATCCAACAGATGAAGATTTGTTGGGATAACCCTCATTCCGGTTCGCTAAAATAAAACATATGAAAGAAGTATTTATTGTATCGGCTGTGCGTACGCCAATGGGGAGTTTTAACGGAAGTTTGGCCACTGTTCCAGCTACTAAGTTAGGTGCGGCAGCTATTAAAGGTGCGTTAGCTAAAGGAAGTATTAAGCCAGAATGGGTGGATGAAGTAATCATGGGTAATGTATTGCAAGCTGGTTTAGGTCAAGCACCTGCGCGTCAAGCGGCTATTTTTGCTGGTATTGACCAAAGTGTACCTTGTACAACGGTTAATAAAGTGTGTGCATCGGGTATGAAAGCGGTTATGATGGCTACTCAGTCTATTCTTGCTGGCGATAACGATGTAGTAATTGCAGGTGGTATGGAAAACATGTCTCAAGTTCCTCATTATATCAAAAATTCACGTAACGGTTTCAAGTTAGGTGATTTTAAAGCCCAAGATGGATTAGTATTGGATGGTTTACAAGATGTGTACAATGATTTCCATATGGGAGTAGCTGCTGATAAATGTGCTACAGAATGTAATATTTCTAGAGAAGATCAAGATGCATTTGCTATCGAGTCTTACAAACGTTCGGCAGCCGCTTGGGAAGCAGGAAAGTTTAATGATGAGATTGTGCCTGTGGAAGTTCCTCAAAGAAGAGGAGAACCCGTTTTAGTATCAGAAGATGAGGAGTACAAAAACGTACGTTTTGAAAAAATCCCAAGTTTACGTCCTGTATTTTCTAAAGAAGGATCGGTAACTGCCGCTAATGCTTCTACGTTAAATGACGGTGCTTCTGCATTAATTTTAATGAGTGGTGAAAAAGTGAAAGAGCTTGGAGTAACTCCAATTGCCAAAATGGTAAGTTATGCAGATGCGGCACATGAGCCAGAATGGTTTACTACGGCACCTTCTAAAGCGCTTCCAAAAGCATTGAAGAAAGCCGGTTTAGAAAATTCTGATATCGATTTTTGGGAACTAAACCAAGCATTTTCTGTGGTTGGATTGGTCAACATAGAAAAGTTAGGGTTAGATGCATCTAAAGTAGATGTGAATGGTGGAGCAGTTGCTTTAGGCCATCCACTAGGATCTTCTGGATCTAGAATTTTGGTAACTTTAATCAACGTATTGAAACAAAATGGAGGTAAACGTGGAGCTGCTGGAATTTGTAATGGTGGCGGTGGTGCTTCTGCCGTAGTTCTTGAATTAGTTTAATTAGGTAGGTTATTAGAATAACCTGTTAATAATAACATTTATAATGCCCATCAAATGAGCGGTTGATACCTTTTATTTGTTGGGCATTATTATTTTTGTGCGTCTCTGAAAGGAGTAGTAAATAAGGATTACTATCCGTAGTAAACTAAATTATCCAAGATGAAGTACGGCATTTGTGCCTTAAGTATTGTTCCATGTAGATTGGAAGCTTCCGATCCCAGTGAAATGGTTTCACAATTGCTATTCGGTGAAATCTATCGAGTAATAGATGAGCGGAAGAGTTGGATGAAAATTCGAGCTTCTCATGATGGATACGAATCTTGGATTTGTAGAAAACAGCATCTGGAAATTAAGAGGGATGATTTTTTAGCTTATGAAAAAAATCCAAAAACATTTTCAAATGATTTAATTTCTTTACTTCAAGAAACCAAAACAGATTCCTTCTTCCCTCTTGTTTTAGGTAGCGTTTTACCCAATTTTTCGAATGGAAATATTTCATTTAATGAAAAAGACTTTTCTTTTGATGGAGACACCATTGATACCCCTTTGGCAGGTAGAGATGTTTTGATTGATACCGCTTTCTTATACTTAAACGCGCCTTATTTATGGGGAGGAAGAACCCCTTTTGGAATTGACTGTTCTGGGTACTCTCAAGTTATTTATAGAATGTGTGGTATAGATTTACCGCGCGATGCCTCTCAACAAGCAGAAATTGGCGATAGATTGAGCTTTATTGAAGAAGCAACGCCAGGTGACTTAGCGTTTTTTGATAATAAAGAAGGTCGGATTACCCACGTTGGAATTTTGTTGGGAGATAATAAAATCATTCATGCTTCGGGTAAAGTACGTGTAGATAGAATTGATCATCAAGGTATTTTTAATGACGACACCAATGACTATTCGCATCATTTACGCCTAATTACTCGGGTAATTAAATAGTAGCCACCGAATTATTTATTTGAGTACTATATTTCTTTCGCCAGTTGAAATACCCAATAAATGAGGTCAAAAAGTAGACGATGGTTAGCATTGAATAAATATCTAATCCTCTACTCGAATACAAGAAAATGGTAGCGCCATTTATAACAATCCAGAAATACCAAGAACTTAAAATTTTCTTGGCTTCCATATAACTAGCTAAAAAACTAAAGACAGTGGTATAGGCATCAAAGTATGCGTTTTGTGCTTCGGTGTAAGTATCAAAATAATATCCAAGTCCATAGCCAGCAATTAGGGCTACAGCCAGAGAAACCCCATGGGTAGGAAGCTTCCATTCTGATATGGCCAGTACTGAATTATTTTTATCTCGTTTGTTCCACGTATAGTATCCATAAAACCCAATAATCACGTAGTATACGTAAAGAATAGATTCAGAGAATAGTTGCATTCTGTAAAACAACCAAATGCTTACTAAAGAGCCAATGATACCAAAGATCCAGCATACAATTTGCTCTTTAATCAAAAGGATAAGATAAAGGAGGTTAAATGTAACCCCTAAAACCTCTAAAATTGTATTCAAATCTAAATTCACCTTTTTAATTATTATGTCGGCAAATCTAGTGTTTAAAAATGGTTTTTTTCAAACCAAATCTCGGTCATTTGATTCGGAGGTTTTAAGAAAATCATTATTGAAATTTGTCGCACAGAACAAAACGTATAAATCTATGTTTTTACAAGATAAGTTTGCGTAAGCGTTGGATGGGTATTCATTTCTGGGTCAGAATAATAGTTCAAATCAATACACGAGTGATTTATTGCATTCGTTTGTTATTTCAGATTTTGATTCACCTAATTCTTTCCCTGCAGAGTTTCAATTTTTTTTTAAATAACTATTGGGCGGACTTGCAGTTGAAAATACGTAAACTGGAAAAGGAAATAATTAATACGCTTAATATTCCTGATTTGCTGGAATTTTATACGCAACATATTGGGTAGATGATTTCGTGTAATTACTACCCGGATTTGAATGAGTTGAACGCTAAAAAAAACGGGCGAAAGTAGGCTGTCCGATCATGAAGATGTTTCTTTATTTACCATTTTCCCATTTGGGTTTGATAGCGATTTTCAATACCAAAACAGGGGGAGTGAATGGCAAAAAATTCCAGCTACTACGGATATTGTAATTTTCCCTGAATCTTTATTAGAGTCCTTCACAAATGGCGAAATCAAGGCGTTAAACCATAAAGTGGTTTTGCCAAAAACAACAAATGAAAAAAGATTCTCTTTTGCTTATTTTTTACTTCCTTACCCCAAACGAGAGTTTACCGTAAATGGAAAAAAAATTAGGAGTGAAGACTATTTTGAAAATTATCTGGCTTTATTTTAACTATACTTTTTTCCAGAAATAGGGGGTGAAAAGAATTAGAATAGTAAATAATTCTAAACGGCCAATGAGCATTAGAATAGCGAGCATTAACTTGGCTGTTGCCGACAAATGCGCGAAGTTATCTACCGGACTAATAGAACCTAGCCCCGGACCTATATTACCTAAACTGGTGGCTACTGCGCTAATGGTAGTCATAAAATCTGTTCCAGTTAAGGCGATAGCAAAACACCCGAAAACGAAAACGGATAGGTATACGATAATGAAGGCCAATACGTGATGAGTAACACTTTGCGAAACTGCTTTACCATTTAATCTAACGGGCAAAATAGCAGAGGGGTGCAGAATTCGCTTCATCTCTATAAAAGAGTTTTTGATCATCACTAAATGCCTGACAATTTTGACTCCCCCTGAAGTAGAACCCGCAGATCCTCCTAAAAACATAAGGAAGAAAAACAATATCGTTAATACAGGGGCCCAAACAGTATAATCTGCCGAAATAAAACCGGTAGTTGTAATGATTGAAATCACTTGAAATGTACCCGCTCGAAATGCCGGTTCAAAATCAGAGTCTGTAAAACCCATTATCCCTATGGTTGTAATAGTGGCAAAAATTAGAGTGAAAGCTAGATATGTTTTAAACTCTTCATTTTTCCACACTTTATGAAACTTACCTTTTAAACCGAAATAGGTCAGGGTGAAATTCACTCCTGCCAAAAACATAAAAACCATCACCACATATTGAATGTAAGGGGTAGATTCATAGTGTGCCATAGAGGCATTTTTGGTAGAAAAGCCACCCGTAGCCATCGTTGTTAAACTATGGTTTAAGGCATCAAAAAAGTTCATACCACCTAGTCGCAGTAAAATGGTTTCTAATCCGGTAAGTCCGGCATAAATAATCCATAAACGTTTCGCGGTATCTGCGATTCTTGGTTTCAGTTTATCTGGACTAATTCCTGGAGCTTCGGCAATAAACAATTGCATGCCACCTACGCCAAGCATAGGTAATAGAGCAATGGTTAAAACAATAATTCCCATGCCACCAATCCACTGCGTTAAACTTCTCCAAAATAGTATTCCTTTGGGAACAGATTCAATATCCGTCAAAATAGAAGCTCCTGTGGTGGTATAACCCGACATAGTTTCAAAAAAGGCATCACCAATAGAGGGAATAGCGCCACTTAAAATAAAGGGTAACATTCCAAAAACAGACATGGTTATCCAACCCAATGCAACAACTAAATAACCTTCTTTTTTTGTGAGTTCTTTTTTGTTTCGGTAGCGCATAAAATACCATGTAGATGCTCCTAATATTATGGAGAATAAACTGGCGTATAGGAGCGGAGTATAGTCTTCTTCAAAGTAAATAGAGAAAGGTATTGCAGACAGCATGAAGAATCCATTTAAGAAGATTAGCATGCCTAAAATGCCGAAAATATTTCTAAAACTCATCTAGTTGAAAAATTCTTCTACTTGATGAATAGCCTGTGGAGAGCATAAAACGACTACACGATCATCTGTTCTTATCCTGAAGTCACCATTAGGAATGATAGATTGTTCTTTACGAACAACTCCACTGATTAAAGCATTTTTGGGAAAGTTTAGATTCTTGATATACTTTTTTGTGATTTTTGACTGGTCCTTTACGTAGAACTCTACAATCTCGGCATCTACCCCATGAATACTTGTAATAGCTAGTATGTCACCCTTTCTGATATATCGGAATATAAAGTTAGCGGCTATTAATTTTCTATTAATTAAAGTATCTACCCCTATATTTTGGGAAAGGTGAATATAATCTACGTTTTCAACCAAAGCAATTGTTTTACCTACGCCTTGATCTTTGGCGACTAAACAAGAAATAATATTGGTTTCAGAATTTCCTGTCAAAGCAATAAACGCATCCATGTTTTTCAACCCTTCTTCGTTTATTAAATCGCTATTTCGCCCATCGCCATGAACCACCATTACATTTGGCATTTCATCAGCCAGATCAAAACACTTTTTTCTGTTTTGTTCAATTAGTTTAACGTTATATTTTTCGCTTAGTCTTTTAGCGGTATGGCGAGCAATGTAACTGCCGCCTAAAATCATTACATTTTTAATCGCTTTTTTCTTGATTTGATTAAAACCTAAAACACGTTCAACTCCAGTTGGTTTAGCGATGAAATACGCATGGTCACCACTTAAAAAGGTATTTTCTCCGTGTGGAATAATCGTTTTTCCTTTTCTTAAAATGGCTACTGTAATGAAATCATTTTCAGGATTTAGATGTGATAATTCTAAGAGCGTTTTATTACGCAAAACACATTGGTCATCAATAAGTATTCCTAGTAAGGTCAGTTTTCCATCTTCAAAATCAAAAACGTCTGTTAAAACAGTAGAGTTTAGAAGTCGTTTAATCTCTTTGGAAGCTAAATATTCAGGCGAAATAATTTCATCAATACCTAATTCTCTTAAATACTCACGTTCTCTTTCTTGCAGGTACTCTAAGTTTTTTACGCGTGCCACCGTTTTTTTAGCTCCTAAATGCTTTGCGAAAATGGCAGTAGTAATGTTTGTTTCCTCTGAAGAGGTGGCAGAAATTAGTAAGCGTGCATTTTTTACATCTGCTTCTTCTAAAGACTTGTATGAGGTGCAATTACCTTTAATGGTAGCCACATCTAATTTAGAAGATATATGCTTTAGTTTCTCTTCATCGGTATCGATGATGGTTATTTCTTGGTTTTCGTATGATAAAAGCATGGCTAAATGAAAGCCTACATCTCCTGCACCTGCAATAATAATTTTCATTTAGTTTTTTGTTTGCGAGTTGAATGATTGGTTTTCAACTATTCCCAAATTACGGTACAAATTTAAGACTGTTTACTTGTTTAAAACAGATATTACGCTTCAATATTTATTAATAAAATAAGAGACCTTATTTGGATTAAAAAGACTCTCCAATTTTAAAATAAAGTCCCCAATCTCCTTTTCCTACCGCAATGTCCATACCCATATTCATGTGGTTCTCTTCAAATACTACATACCGCACACCCAGTCCCATTCCGGGAAGTAAGAGACCGTTGTCAGAATCATTAATAGCGCCAAATACAGTTGCCACTCCGGCAAAGCCAACAAAGCCTAATTTTTTATAGGGGTTAAATCGATATTCGGATTGAATGGCAATAATTTGGTTGCCTCTATATTTACCCAATGTGTATCCTCTAATATCTGTACGACCCACAACAAACTGCTGACTAAAACCTAAATCGCCAATTCCAAAACCTACATAGAGTCTATTGGCCCATATGTTTTGATCGTTTTCGGATTGAAAAAAGGGATTGTAATCAATTTCAAATTTTTGAGAAATATAGGGGTTATCTAAAAACTCGGGGAAGCTAGTATAGTTTATTTCCGATAGAAACCCTTTGTATGGATAATACACATTATCTCGAGTATCTATTGAGCTAACTAGTCCAATACTCTGAAAGAAATCTACTTGTGTAGGTTGATTGTTTATGTCAAAATCTGTAGATACTTTTGAATAGGAATAGTGGGCGCCTAGGTATAATTTTTTGTGCAGTTTGCGTTGAACTTCCATGGTAAAAAATTCAGCGGTGGTGTTATAATCAATATAGCCTGGAGAAATTGGATGCTCAAGATAAAATTGAAAATTAATATTGCCTAACCCACCTGATAGTTTGATTCTGTATCTATCTTCATTTAAATACCATGTATTAAATTGAACGGCAAACCAAGAGTCAGAGGTAGTATAAAAACCAATGCCACCGGATGTAGAAGAGGGAGAAATCGTATCGGATTTATTGAGGGTATACATGGCTATAGGAACAGCTCCTAATGAAAAGCCTAGGCTTCTATTGAAATTAATATATGGAATGGGTAAAAACTTAAAATCACTCTCTTTTTTGATGGAATTGGTAATGAGTGAACGCGATGAATTGATTGAAGTACGGTCTTTTTGCGCTTTTAATGATTGAAAGGAAATAAAAAAAAGAAGAAATCCGAATAGTGGACGCATAAAATTCATTCCTTCAAAGGTATCGATTTGTAGGGGTAAAAGGCCAATTATTACCCCTGAACATATTAAATTACAATAAGAGCTTCTTCTGGAACCCATCCAATACTGCCATCTGGAAGCATTATTTTATTCCATTTATTTTCTGTTTTCAAAATAGCCACTTTAAGGCCGTCATGTAAAATGAATAGAGTGGTACTCGTTGTATTGGGAGCGGAGTAAATGTTTACTCGACTAGAAATAATAATTGCATTAGAAGATTCATAGTTTCGTTGAAATTGCGATTTAGCAAAGAGGAAAGTAAGTGCACTTGCCAACAAGGCCACTATCGTTAAGAAAAATGAAAGCCGTTTTACTAGAGCTGTATTAGTTCTGAAATATAACAGAAGTAAAAAAACACTAATCAACATAAATGCAATACTGAAAAACCCAAAAATATCCATGTGTAATGAATGCGTTAAAACGATCCACCATTCGGAGTAAAATGGAACAGGTAAGGTCTCAATTTTGTCGACAATTTGTTTGTTGGCCAATTCTAAATTGTATAATATGTCATTACCGGTTGGGTGTAATTTTAGCGCTTTTTCGTAATACAAAATGGCTTGCGTTGGACGGTTTAATTTATAGTAACAGTTAGCCGTGTTGTAATATAAATCAGCCGACTCAAAACCCGATTCTAAAATGGAGGAATAGGATTGTACAGCCGATTCGAAGTCTTGGTTCTGAAAAGCACTATTTCCTTTATTAAATAAACTGTCGTAATGATTTGACTCCAATGCTTGAACAGAAACTAAACTGAAGAATAGAATAAATGTGGGGATTATATGTCTCATTTTATTTCGTCTTCAAGTTTAACAATAACCGATTCTGCCTGACGGAGTAATTCGCTATCTGAAATTTGATTCACTGGAGCAAAACGCGCCATTTCGCAGTGGTTTAAAGTATCCAGTAACAGCTGTGTGGTGACGGCACTTACCGTTGCGTTTTCTACAGAAGTTTGAATAGTACTTTTGTTTAAATCAATATTAGCTAAGTTGAATTTATTTGCGAGATAACCATAGAGGGCCTTGGAGAGAGCTTCATAAAACTCTTTGTTATTTCCAGATTTCAAAATGGTAGATGCTTGCTTTAACTGCGCTTTTGCAAGTTTGGTAGCTTTTTTTCTTTTCAGCCCTATCGTATCCGACTTCATCTCCGACTGTTTAATCAATATGGTATATGCCAATCCGCCTAAAAAAATGGGGGAGAGTATCCAAAAATAAAACCATACCGACCCAAAAAAGTAATCGCCTGATGCTCTCAGCGTAGTGGGAGTGGTATGAATAAACCGAATATCGGTACCTAATCGCGAAACATCTTGTTTGGTAATGGGACTAGCACCATTGGTTCCTTGGTCGGCATTACCGGTTACGGTTACAGTGACGTCTTTTGCTGTTATAGTTTCATATTTTTTAGTTTTTGGGTTGAAATAAGTGAAAGCTAGCCCTTCAAAGTTATAATCGCCACCATTTCTAGGTATAGCTAGGTAATCCCAGGTTTTTGACCCGGTTATTTTATTCGTTTTAGTATTGCTTTTTGATTTCAGCTTTGGATCATAGACTTCAAATTCTTGTGGAAATGTAGGTTCTGGATTATTCACTAAGGGCAGGTTTCCAGTACCAGAAATTTTCACAACATAGTTTAATGCGTCATTTACTTTGATGGTGGTGGGGGTAACACGGGTAGAAAAAGTGAAAATACCTACAGCTCCGCTAAAACTAGCAGGGGCTCCTTTGGGTAAAGGTTTCACCTTAATTTTCACCTGTTGACTTTTTAATAAGACTTTTACATCTTTCATCTGATAACGCGGACCAAACCACGTGTTGACGGCTTTATCTCCTTGAATTTGAACGACCGCATCAATTTCTAACGGAATCAGTTTTAACTCACCCGTTTTTTGGGGAATTAGGATAGTTTTCTTTAAAATATACACATCAAATGGAACCCCGTTGATACTTTCACGGGTGTGGTTGTTTTGATTGGTTACCTCTATATCGGAGGTGTAAAAGCCTTCGAACTCAGGCATTCTTTGCGCTTCTATTCCTCTAAGTTGAGATTTATTATACAATTTATAAGTGGCTACGATTTGTTCTCCTTGATAGACCGATTTTTTGCTGACATCCAACTTAATATAAATATTGTTTTTTAAGGCCTTAACTTGTTTCTGCTTATTATTAACTTCTGTTTGTGTTCTCTGTCCGGAATTGTTTTGAGCTGTGGTAACCGTTATTTTTATTTGTTGACTAGAATACACTTTATTTTCAAACTTTATTTGAGCAGGCTTAATAATATACTCTCCAGGGTTTAGTGGGGATAGCACATAGGAGTAGCTAATTTTACTGGTCATTGTTCCGTTTACATAACTCATTTCTGAGCGTTTGTTCGGTCCCCCTAAAATTCTGAAGTCTTGGGTAATGTTACTCGGTGCTGTAAAATCTTCACCAGAGTAATTAAACTGATAACTAACGGTAAAGTTTCCTCCGGCAGGAACAGTTGTGTTACTCACCAAAGCCTGCAGAGTAGGAGTTTGTCCCAGAGCGATGCTCGAAATAAATAGTGAAATTATGAATATAATATTCTTCATTACCAATCCTTATCTGATTTCTTAGTTTTCGAAGATTTAGCCTTCGCTTTAGCCACTTTGGCTCGTGTTGTCTTTTCGTTTTCTTCCATCGCCTTTAGTAATCTTTCGGCATCTGCTTTCGACATTTGACCCGGTTGTGGCTGTGGTTCTTGTTTTTGATCATCTCCTTTGTTTTCCTGCGGATTTCCATTTTCGTCTTTTTTATCCTGATCTCCTTTTTCTTCTTCTTTATCCTTGTCGTCCTTATCCTCTTTATCTTTGTCTTTGTCTTTGTCTTCTGAATCAGATTCCCCGTCCTTATCTTTGTCTTTTTGATCTTGGTCTCCTTTATCCTTGTCGTCCTTATCCTTGTCGTTATCCTCTTTGTCTTTGTCTTCTTTATCCTTATCGTCCTTATCGTCCTTGTTTTCTTCCTCCTGTTTTTGCTGTTCTTGAAGCATTTTTTTAGCAAACTCGTAATTGTATCTCGCCTTTGAGCTACTAGGATCAGACCTCATGGCATTTTTATAGGCATTCATTGCTTCTTCAAACTTTTGAGTTTGCAGAAGTGAGTTACCTTGATTAAAATACGATTCTGATTTTATTTTGTTGTTGTTCGTGGAACTTCCTAATTCATTAAATGTTTTGGCGGCATCGGCATATTTACCGGATCGGTATAAAGCATCTCCCAGATTAAATTTAGCTTCCTCTAGTTTTGGAGCCATTTCCATGGCTCTTTCGTACTTAGATATAGCCGAGTTTAAAGAATCAATTTTGTATTCCTCGTTACCTTCTCTAACCAATTGTCTGGCAGACTGTGCATTCGCTAAAAACGATAACGAGATCAATATATAGGTGAAAATTAGTCTCATTTTTTTACTCCAAATAAGTTGAGTTTATCAATAAATTTCAATCTTTTTTCTGGCCACATAATCTCGATTAATAAAAATAGAAGAGCAGCGGCTAAGAAGAATTGAAACCGGTCTTCATAATCACTAAATACTTTAGATTCTAATTCGGTTGTTTCTAATTTATTTATTTCGTTTAAAACATCCTTTAATCCAATGTGACCATTGTTTGCTCGGAAAAATTTACCTCCACCTGCATGGGCTAAATCGGTCAACATTTCTTCATTCAACTTGGTAATAATGGTATTCCCATTTTTGTCTTTTCTGAAACCCAATTGTATCCCATTTTTATAAACTGGAATAGGAGCACCTTGAATGGACCCCAAACCAATGGTATAAATTGTCACACCTTTTTCTTTAGCTTCTGTGGCAATTTTTAAAGCGTCTTCTTCATGATCTTCTCCATCGGTTACTATAATTATGGCTTTACTTGATTTTGTAGTAAAATCAAAGGAGGATAAACTGGTTTCTAACGCAGCCCCTATAGATGTTCCTTGGCTATTGACACTTCCTGTACTTAAAGAATTAGTAAAGAGTTTGGCTGCAGCATAATCGGTAGTTAACGGCAGTTGAACATAAGCTTTACCTGCAAAAATCACGATACCTAATCGATCACCCTGTAGATTATCAATTAGTTTTTCAACGCCCATTCGAGTTCGTTCTAGGCGATTAGGCTTAATATCTTCGGCTAGCATACTGTTTGATACATCTACAGCAACCATTAAATCTATTCCTTCTCTTTTGGCTTCATAAAGTTTACTGCCAATTTGTGGGTTAGCAATTCCGAGTATTAGGAATATCCACATGATAATAAAAAGTAGGAAGTGAGCCCATTTGGTTTTGGTGTTAAATTGAGGTAAAACAAGTCCTTGTAGTTTGATGGAACTAAGTTCTTTTACGCGTTTTTTTGTCCATAGTAAATGAGATGAAAAAGCGAGTACGAATAGCAAAATTGCTAGCAACCACCATAAATGTTCTATGTGTGCAAATCGAAACATTAATTAGTTATAGATTTTAAAATGGTTTTTTGAAGTATAAATTCCAATAAAAGAATGACAGCAGCAAACATGGCCCAGGGGTAAAATTGTTCGTTTCGTTTTCTAAATTCCTTTACATCGATTTCTGTTTTTTCGAGTTCGTCAATTTGTGCATAAATTTCTTCTAGCGATTCATTATCGGTGGCTCTAAAATGTTGGCCATTGGTTTGTTTTGCAATTTTTTTAAGTGTTATTTCATCAATTGTTACTTTTTGATTCTGATAGGTTATTTTTCCATTGGGTTGCTTAAAAGGCATCGGGGCCATACCGTTGGTTCCTACGGCAATAGTATATACTTTTATTCCAAATTTACGGGCTATTTCTGCAGCCGTTAATGGAGGTATATCTCCAGAGTTGTTGGTTCCATCGGTTAATAAAACAACAATTTTACTCTTTGCTTCGCTCTCTTTTAATCGATTAACAGCTGTAGCAAGTCCTACCCCAATAGCGGTACCATCTTCTACCATTCCGTTTTGTAAATCGCCCATTAAGTTTTTAATCACCGAGTGATCGGTGGTCAAGGGAGACTGGGTATAAGCTTCTCCTGCATAGATCACTAACCCAATACGATCATTCACCCTTTTTTCAATAAAGTTTACCGCTACTTCTTTTGCGGCTTCTAATCTATTGGGCTCGAGGTCACGTGCTAGCATTGATCCAGAAATATCCATAGCCAAAATAATATCAATACCTTCAGCTTTTACATTTTGCCAACTACTGGAAGATTGCGGTCTTGCTATAGCCACAATTAATGCGGCAATGGCAATTGTTTTGGCCACAAATAGACCGTGCATTAGTATTAATTTAAAGGTAGGCTTTACGGTATTCGCAAAACGTTGGGTAGGCAAATTAACGATGGTTTTTCGTTTCTCAAATCGTAAAAAGTGCCATAACCAGAGTAGGGGAACTATTATTAGCCCAACTAAAACCCATGGATATGCAAACTCAATGTTATTCATTTCCTTTTTCCTCCAATTTAGGTGTTTCTTCCATTTTGGTAGATTCTACCAATTTGTAGGCTGTTGCTAAACAACTTTCATTTTCTTCCGCTACTGGAATTGACTTTGCAAATTTCACTAAATCAGAAATTCGCAAGGATTCAATAATTTCGGCTCTCAAACTTTTTTCCATTCGAGTAATCTTTAATAAATGCTTGATTTCATCAGTCGTAGATTCTTTTACTGGAATTTCAAATCTGTTTTCAATGTATTCTCGAACAATATCAGAGACTTGAATGTGGTATGCTTTCACGGCCCCCATTTGCCATAACGATTCACTTTGGAGTTGCGCTAACCTTTCTAGAGCGGTTACATGTGCAGGAATCACTATTTTAGAAATAGTATCATCAGTTCGTTTTGGACTAGAACCCAATAGATATGCTAAAATGGCTAAAGCCATAATTATTCCGATAGCTATCAACGCATAGTGGTAATAGGCTTGAATGTATTCTTTCCAATTCATGGGTAATTCAATAGGCTCCACAATATCAATGAATCCTTTCGCAGTGTCTGCCTCTACGGTGGTGACAGAAATAAGAAAAGGATTAGTTGTAAAAGGAATAGAATCAATCCATACAGTGGTTTCCGGAAACGCCCATAAACCAGAATCAAACGAGGTAATCACCCATATTTTCTGAAACCCAATAACGTTTTGACGCGAAATAGAATCTTCAAAAACAGTATCGATAGGGTGAGATTGAATGATTTCAATTTGGGAGGTAACGGTATCTTTAAGCTCTGGCCAAATAACAGTTTCATTTGCATTGGCTAATACGTTTAACTCTACCCGAACTTGTTCTCCAATAAGAAATTCTTGGCTGTATGGATTTATAACAACGCGTTCACTTTGAGTAAAGCCTGCGATGCTGGAAATGATAAGCCAACCTAATAAAACAATATGCTGGATACGGTGTATCATCGTTTTGTTTCTCTCTTTTTAAATAATTTCATTAATGGCTGTACGTAATTTATGTGGGTAGGCATCAATGCAGAGTCTACCCCAGCAGACTTAAATATTTGTTCTAACTCTAACTCAAATTTTTTGAGCTCTTTTTTGTAAGCGTACTGAAATTCTTCAGAACTAGTATCGGCCCAAAACACTTCATTTGTTTCGGGATCAGATAATGGAACTAGACCTACTTTAGGGAATTTTGCTTCAATTGGATCTTGAATTCTTAAAGCCACTAAATCATGTTTTTTGTTGGCTAACTTGATTGATTTTTGAAAAGGGGGACTAATGAAATCAGAAATTAAAAAGGCAATACACTTTCGTTTAATTACGCCTGTAAAATAGCGGAGTGCCATATCAATATCTGTGCCCTTACTGTCAGCCTTGAAATCGAGTAAATTTCTAATTATTTGAAGCGTGTGTCCACGTCCTTTTTTTGGTGGAATAAACTTTTCTATTTTATCAGAAAAGAAGATAACCCCTATTTTATCATTATTGGTAATGGCAGAAAATGCCAGTACCGCACAAACTTCGGTAATATAATTTCGTTTTAAGATATCGCTACTGCCATAGTTTTCAGATGCACTTACATCTACTAGGAGCATGACTGTTTGTTCTCGTTCTTCTTCAAAAACTTTAACAAAGGGAGTGCCCATCCTTGCGGTCACGTTCCAATCAATTTTACGAATTTCGTCTCCCGGTTGATACTCGCGTACCTCGGCAAAAGTCATTCCTTGACCTTTAAACGCACTGTGATATTCTCCCGAGAAAATCTGATTCGATAATCCCTTAGACTTTATCTCAATTCGTCTAACCTTACGTAATAGTTCTTTGGTTTCCATAGCTTTATAAAAAGCGTGAATGGTGAATGATATGTGCTGTTAAAGTCGTTTATTCTACGTTTATTTTCCTTACGGAACTTCCACTTTATTTAGAATATTGTTGACAATGTCCATAGCGGTAATGTCTTCGGCCTCTGCTTCATAAGAAAGTCCAATACGATGACGCATGACATCCATACAAATGGCGCGAACATCCTCAGGAACTACGTAACCCCTGCGATTAATAAACGCATAAGCTTTAGCGGCTAAAGCCAAACTAATAGATGCTCGGGGAGACGCTCCGAAACTGACTAAGTTTTCGTGCTCGTCTAAACCATAATCTTTTGGATAACGAGACGCAAAAACAATATCTACAATGTACTGTTCAATTTTTTCGTCCATATATACTTGACGAACAACATCCCGTGCTTTAATAATATCATCCGGATTACATACAGCGTTAGGTTTTGTAAAACCACCTGATTGCATGTTCATTCGTATAATTAATTTCTCTTCTTCTTTTGTTGGGTAATCAATAACGACCTTCATTAAAAACCGATCCACTTGTGCTTCAGGTAGCGGATATGTACCTTCTTGCTCTACTGGGTTTTGAGTAGCCATTACTAAAAATGGTTTAGGTAACGGATACGTAGTGTCTCCAATGGTTACCTGTCTTTCTTGCATTCCTTCTAAAAGCGCACTTTGTACTTTGGCGGGAGCACGATTGATCTCATCGGCTAAGACAAAATTGGCGAAAATCGGCCCTTTTTTATTCGTGAATTCACCCGACTTCGCATTATAGATAATGGTACCTACTAGATCAGCAGGTAATAAATCTGGGGTGAATTGAATTCGACTAAAGTCAGCGTCTATCGTTTTTGAAAGTGTGGTAATGGCTAAAGTTTTTGCTAAACCGGGCACTCCTTCTAAAAGAATATGACCATCTGCTAGCATCGCAATTAGCAAACGGTCAATCATGTATTCTTGACCAATCAGTACTTTCTTCATCTCTAATCGAACAAGATCAACAAAAGAACTTTCTTTTTGAATCATTTCATTCAGCAATCTAATGTCAACTGATGGCGAGGAAGCCGTATTTTCAGCACTAGATTCTGGTGATTTTATAATATCCATAATTGTCTAATTTTTGCAATGCACAAATATGAACTAATACCCTATTTGAACAAATTGCCCTCCGTTAAAATTTGTTAACAAAATGAGTTGAAAACCGTATTGCAATTGAATTTTTTGACTTTTTGTGAAGTTGGGAAAGAATATTTATTCAAATTCAAATAATTCTGAATTATAAAAGTTAGATTTGACCCACTTATTAATCTTTTATCCTTTTTCAAAATGACTAAATTCATTGTGTTATCTATTTTCACGATACTCTTTTCCTCCTGTGCTTTTCATTCGGGTTTAATGACTGGAAATACGTCAATTACTAATTCAGACTTTAAATACGTGGCTTTGGCGCAAGGGTCGGCTATTACCACTCATGTTTTTGGTATTGGAGGACTAAAAAAGAAAGCTTTGGTTTTTGAAGCTAAAAAGGATTTATTAAAGAACTATCCATTAAGAAAGGGACAAGCTTTAGCCAATGTTACCGTTGACTTGAAAAGAACGTATGTTTTTTGTGTGGTGAGAACAAGAATGACGGTGACTGCAGATGTGATAGATTTTAATACAGAGGATCAAACTCCGAGTTTTGATTCCCTAATGATTGAGAATTATGAAGGGGAATATGCCTCGAAATTTGGTTTGGATCTTTCAGACTCGGTTTATATTTCTCTTCATGGGAACATTAGAAAAGGTGAAATTTTGCATTTTGAAAAACACGGTGCTAGAGTTGCGTTTTTATCTAAAGATGGGCGCGAATATAAATATACATCTCCGTATGAAACCACACTACTGAAATACACGGGTGCAAATAGAATAACAGAATTTGGATATGGGGTTGACGAGCCTATTCGTTTTTTAAATGATTCGGGAAAGGTACAAGATGGGGTGATATTTGGAATAAATAAATTTCAAGTTGGCGTAAAGTATGATTTTGAGGGTGATGGTAGTTTTTCATGGATAATGGTGCCAACTACCCGTATTCAAAAATTACGTTAAAGTCATCATTCCTTCGGCAGCGACTGCCTTGAGGGTGACTATTTCAAAGGTGTTCACCAATTTGGCATTATACGGTTTAGAAACTTTTACATAATTTTCGGTAAAGCCATGCATGAGTCCGTTTTCATCTTCGGCAGATTCCCACAACACTGTTTTTGTTTTACCAATTTGAGTTTCGTTAAAAGCACGTCTTTTCTTTTGAGATAAAATACGAAGTTGTTCGCTACGTTTACTCCTTTTATCCATTGGAACTGCGTTTTCCATTCTATTAGCGATAGTATTTGGCCTTTCGCTATAGGTGAAAACATGAAAGTAAGAAACTGGCAAATCTCTCACGAACTCAAAGGTTTCCATAAACTCTTCATCCGTTTCACCTGGAAAACCAACTATAATATCTACTCCAATGCACGCATCCGGCATTAAAGATTTAATAGTAGTTACCCGGTCTTCGTATAAACTTTTCAAGTACCTTCTTTTCATATCCTTTAATATTCGGTTAGAACCAGATTGCAAGGGAACATGAAAGTGAGGTACAAATTTATTACTCGTACTTGAAAACTCAATTATTTCGGTAGAAAGCAAATTAGGCTCAATAGAAGAGATTCTAAACCTTGGAATAGCTGTTGTGTCAAGTACTTGAATAAGGTCATAAAAACTTTCTTCGGTACCTACCCCAAAATCACCGGTGTTAACTCCGGTTAAAACTACTTCTTTTACATCCGTTGCTTCTATTTCATTAACCACTTTCATAGTTTCTGCAATGCTTTGAGAGCGACTATTTCCTCTGGCTAATGGTATCGTGCAAAAGGAGCAGAAATAATCGCATCCATCTTGAACTTTTAAAAATGTGCGTGTTCTGTCTCCGGCAGAAAAGGAAGGAATGAATGTTTTTGCTCTGCTTACCTTATCAAAATGAGCTTCTTTAGCATCCGCTGAAAGTTCGGCTAGGTATTTAGCGGCATCAAATTTCTCGTTTGCTCCAAGAACTAAGTTTACGCCTGGAATGGCTAAAATTTCTTTGGGTTTTAATTGGGCGTAGCACCCTAAGACAACCACCTTAGCTTCGGGGTTATATTTTTGTGCACGTCTCACAATATTACGACACTTTCTATCTGCGTTTTCAGTAACAGAACAGGTATTAATGACGTAAACATCTGCCCCATTCTCAAAATCTACCTTTGCATATCCAGCCTCGGCTAAATTTCTAGCAATGGTAGATGTTTCAGAAAAATTCAATTTACACCCAAGAGTGTAATATGCGGCTGTTTGGTATGCTTTCATTGATCGGCAAAAATAGTTTTTTCCAGTTAATTGTAAATAACTAAACAGGAGCTAGTTTTATTCTTTTGGAGTAGGCTTTTGGAGTAGGCTTTTAGTTTGATTATAAAGTTTGAGTCTGTTGCTTTAACCATTTTATCAATATTTAAAGAGGTGGCAAAAAATGTATAAATCACATACTAATTTCGTTAAATTTGCGTAACGTATAATCAGTCCGCTAGCAATGAAGAATCAGTCCATTTTCCAAAATATATTTATCATACTTTTTTTAGTAGGCAATACAGTCAGTCTTTTGGGGCAAGACCAAGATTCAATAAGTACAGGGTCTACTGCCACTAAAGGAAGCTCTAATTTAATTATTAGCGGAACTCTATTTGAAGACGGACAGCGATTACAAGACGTTATTGTTACTATTACTGGAGGTACTTCGAAAGTAAAAGAGGTGTTTAGTGATGCTGGAGGTAAATTTAAATTAGAATTTGAATTGGATGAAATTTCAATGGTTCATTTTAATAAAGCGGGATTTGTTGAGAAAACGGTAGAAGTAGATACGCGTAATGTTCCAGAAATCGAGCGTAAATATGATTTACCTTATAAAGGATGGAAAGTAGATATGTTTCCTTCTGATTTAGAAGTTGATTATTCTAGTTTAAGTAAGCCGGTGGCCAAGGTGGTATATAACCCTGCAGATGAAGGTTTTTCTACCGACAAGAAATACGAAAGAACAGTAAGACCTAGCAGAGAACGATTGTTAAAAGATGTATATGCGGCATATGACGAAAGAGATATGCAAGTGGAAGGCGCTTTTGATGATTATATGTTAGCTGTAAAAGATGGGGATATGTTTTTGAAAGAACAAGATTATGAAAATGCACTGATTCAATACGAAGCTGCTAAAGATATCTTGCCTTCTGAAGGGTATCCTGAAAAACAAATTAAAAAGACCATGGCCTTGATGCAAGAAAACGCATCTGAGGATGAGCAATATGCCAATTACCTGACTGCTGCTGATGATGCTTATGCAGACAAATCATGGGAAGAAGCACGGGTGAACTATGAAAGTGCTCAAGGAGTTAAGCCAAAAATGGAATACCCAGGAGATCAAATAGATAAGATTGTAAGAAATATTGCCGCAGAGCAAATTGCGGCTGCTGAAATGGCAGAAAAAGAAAAATTGGATGTGTACAACGGTTTAGTGGCGCAAGCCGATTCTTTATTAGGTGTTAAAAAGTACTCTGATTCTAAGACCAAGTACCAACAGGCATTGGACGTGTTGGGTAAGGAATATCCAAAATCAAAAATTAATGAAATTGAGGGTCTTTTAGCACAGAGTAAGAAATCTGAGGAAGCATACACGAGCTTACTAGCGAACGCGAACAAGTTTATGCAAGATAAAAAATATTCTCAAGCTAAAGAAACCTATACAAGTGCTCTAGGGATTAAGCCAAATGCAGATCAACCGAAGCAAAAGTTGAAAGAAATTGAGGGACTCCTTTCTGGCTTAGCTGCAATGCAAGCTTTAGATGCTAAACTGGCAGCTAAAAAAGAATCGGACCTACAAGCTAAATATGATGGATTAATCATTGCTGCAGATGCCTTAATGGTGGATAAATCTTATGTGCAAGCTAAGGCAGAGTATGAAAAAGCATTTGTATTGAAATCTGGTGAATTGTATCCTAAAAATCAAATTGAATTGATTAATTCAACACTAGCCAAAGAAGAAGATATAGATATTGAATATGCTAATTTAATGGCGGATGCAGCGAAGAACAAAACTTCCAGTAAATGGAAACTTGCTAAATCAAATTACCAAGCAGCATTAGTATTAAAGCCGAATACGCAGGAGCCTAAAGCCGGTATTGCCGAAATAGATGCTATGTTGGCAGGAATGGCTGCAGATGTATTAGCGAAAGAAAAAGGCCTGAATGATACCTATGATCGTTTTGTAGCTGGTGGAGATGCCATGATGACTTTAGAAAAATATACCGAGGCGAAGGTTGAATATGAAAAAGCATCGGAAATAAAATCGGAAGAAGTGTATCCTAAAAATCAAATCGATTTAATTAATTCTACGTTAGCCAAACTGGAAGGTATGGATAAACAATACGCTAACTTGATGGCAGATGCGACTAAAAACAAAACATCCAGTAAATGGGAACTTGCCAAATCAAATTATAAAGCAGCACTAGTATTAAAACCAAATGCACAAGAGCCTAAAGCGGGTATTGCCGAAATAGACGCGATGTTAGCAGTATTGGCCGCAGACCTATTAGCTCAAGAAAAGGTATTAAACGATAAATACGATGGTTTTATAGCGGAAGGGGATGCGATGATGACTTCTGAGAAGTATGCGGAAGCAAAGACCGAATACGAAAATGCATTAGGTTTAAAATCAGAAGAAGAGTATCCTGAAAACCAGATTAAGTTAATTAATTCTACGCTCGCAAAACGGCAAGGTATCAATAAGCAATATGCAAGTTTAATGGAAGATGCAAATAAGAACAAAAGCTCCAGTAAATGGGAACTTGCCAAATCGAATTATGAGGCTGCCCTAGTTTTAAAACCGGAAGCACAAGGCCCTAAAGATGGTATAGCGGAAATAGATGCTACCTTGGCTAAAATGGCAGCAGTTTTATTGGCCCAAGAAAAAGTGGTGAACGATAAATATGATGGAATGGTGGCTAAAGGAGATGCCATGATGACCTTAGAAAAATATTTAGAAGCTGAATTAGCATACAAAGAAGCGTTAAAGGTGAAGTCAAATGAAGATTATCCAAAATCACAAATTGCAATAATTCAAGATAAATTGCAAGCTATTGCTTCAGCAGCAGCAGCATCAGAGAAAGAGGCGAAGGAATTAGCGGCAATAGAATTAGCCTACTCTCAATCTATTGAGAAGGCAGACTTGTTATTTAAATCAGGTAGTTTAACAGAAGCAAAAACAGCGTATCAAAATGCGTTAGTGATACAAACTGGAAAAGCATATCCGATTAGTCAAATTTCGGAAATTGAGACCAAGCTTACCTTGTTAGCGGCAGAAAAGGAAGCTAAAGCAAAAGAGGAAGCAGCTTTAGCGGCTAAAGAAAACGAATATTTGGGCTTCGTAACTAAAGGAGACGCATCACTAACAGCTAATGATTTTGTGACTGCGAGATTAGCGTATCAAAATGCGCAAAAAGTATTTGTTGGGCGCGATTATCCCACTAATCAAATCAAAAAAATAACAGGTTTAGAGTTAGCGGCTCAACAAAAAGCGGAACAAGAAGCTTTAGCATTAGCGCAGTCTGCTGAAAATGAAAAGAGATTTAATGAATTGGTTGTGGAAGGAGATGTCTTGGTCGAGTCACAAGATTTACAAAAAGCGAAGTATAAATATGAGGCTGCACTTAAGTTAGTTCCCGGTGATATCGTTGTGGCTAAAAAAATGCGTGAAGTCAGTAATCAAATGGAAGAGGCACGTAAGTTATCAGAGTTTCATTCTAAGAATGATACAGAATTTAATAGACAGTTGGCAATAGATTATCCTAATGGTCTAAAGGAAACAAATAAGGGGGGAGGTAAAACAACTACTCGTATTGTAGTGGTAGATGGCAAAAGAGGAGATGAGTACAAAAAAGAGGTGTATTCTTATGGAGCTATATTCTATTTTAAAAATGGAAAGAAAGTAGACAAGACCACCTATTCAAGACAAACTAAAGGGAAATAAACCAACATACATATTCTCAAAAAATACATCCATAGGATGCCTTTTTTGAGAATCTTAATGGAGGAGGTTTAATTCGACTCTTCGGTTTTTTTTCCGTCCAATACTATCTGCATTTGGTACAATGGGTGAAGACTCACCCATTCCTCTATAGGACACCCTTGATTTGCTTATTTGATTGGATATAAAGTAATCGTAAACTGATTTGGCACGCTTCTCAGATAGTTTTTGGTTAGCAGATGAACTACCCACGTCATCTGTATGCCCCAATATTTTTATTTTCTTGGTTGGGTTTTCATTTAAGTACTCGAGTACTAACTCTAAATCTTTATATGATCGAGGAAGTAATTTGTTCTCTGAAGAAGCAAATTGAATATTCTCCATAACCAATGTAGAGTCTTTATCTATCGAATAGATATAATTGTCGTTTTGATAAACAATAGCCGAATCGGTTATGTTTTTTGCTAAAATCGAATCTTTTTCTACAGAATACTCTTCAATTCTAACTAACGATACGCCATCCACAAAATAATAGGCTTCATGATGCCAGAAATTTAAACTCCACCACTTTTTTCTTTTTAACCGATCTTTAAAACTAGTTGTAGAGAAATTACCAATAGATAGATAGCGCTCTCCGCCTTTCGCTCTATAAAGACCACTTACTTTCATCCAGTTGGTAGAATCTGATTGAATTATTCCATCTGAGTCCTTTATTTCAATTTGAGGAGGGTTGGTGAAAATGAAGTAATCAGAAGTATACGAAGGTTTTTTACGATAAATAGAAGCGCCAAAACGTTTGGCGTAATTGTTAGAATGATCACTCCAGCTAATCCACATTTCAAAATAATATTTAGTAGACTCTATTAGCTTTTCCGCTAGTTTTATTTGAATAAATTCTCTGTAATCTGGGTATACGCGTAAACCTACATAAGCAATTCCATTTTTTGCTTTTGGCGGATTCCATTCTTCGGTATTAGGAGGCGTTCTTCCGTTTTCAACAAAAAAATCAACTGTGTTAACAAACCGCCAAGGTCTTGCCGAATTACGCCTACCCTTCTTGTATTCAAAATCCCCATTAGGCACTAAGTTTTGACCAAATGAGCTAGCCGTAACAACCCCGAAAAGGAGTAGAATAATAAAATTTTTCATAGTTCGTGAACTGATTCTAATTCACTTCAATTTTAATCAAAATGATCCAACCGAAACTACTTCTAAAATTCTATTGTTAACAGGACAGTGGTGAAATCAAGGTTTTTCTTTATCCAGCTTTGGGTTTTGATATACGGCTCCAAGAATCATTAAAAACTGAGCGCAGAAATAGGTAAATACAGGAATTCCACGAAAATCAAATATTTGATGGGTGAAACTTTGTAACGTGATCAGCATGGTAGTGATAGAGTAGAGAACAATTCCAGAAAGAGCCAAATAATAACTGGTTTCATTTACATGGTCTTGTCGTTTAAGCCCCTGTGAAACTAAAAACCATAATAGCAATTGATATAGAATAGCTGGGTATTGCCAGAATTCTAGATCTTCGATAACAAAAATAGTTATTGGAAAAATAACTATTAGGATACTTAAAAATAGATTGATTGGAGTGATTGATTTTAAATCGATCAGAGATAGGTATTTGTTGGGTGTGAATTGAAACCCTGCTGCGTATGCATAAATTGCTAATAAGGAAAAAATAAAAGTTCCACCAATAAACCATTGGCTTACATCTGTTCGTAATAGAAATGAAACGTCACTTAATACAGAAAATACTAAACCTAAAACAATTCCTTTTCTCACCCCTGGATGAAGGTTACCCCCAGAAACAAAGAAATAGCGCAATAGAACCAATAAAACAAGGGGTTTAGTTATGTATTCTGTCCATTTATACGGTGTAAAATGAAATATATAGATGAAGAGAACAATGCTTAGATACACAAGCGCGTTCCACATTAAGACCCGGTAAAATGATTTCAATAGTATTAATTTGATGTTCACTCACAAAATTGTAATCCAGATGATGTCTGAATCGCAACTGCTAAAAACAAGAATAGAGAAATTAATAGAACAATTAGTGACTGACTTCATTCTTTTTCAACAACATGGCTTTAATCATCCATCCCGGTAACGGTTTTTGGGGATTACGAGAGAGTAAATTTATATTGAAATTGAGCCATTTAATAATTGGAACTTTGTGTGTTTCAACAAACTCTATTAAAGTTCCATCAGGATCTTCAATGTAGCCCCAGTAGCCAGTAGCGCTTCCCATATCAAAAGCTCCGTTGCTTAAAACTTGAAACGGAAAGCCTTTTTCAGCACATTCTTTTACCAATAGATCGAGATTTCTAACATCAAAGGCTAAATGAATGAAGCCATGATCACCCCAATATCGGTCTTTAAATATTTTTTTACGTTTAATGTTGCCATCCAAGCATTGTATCAATTCAATTTGACTTTCGCCAAGTAAATCACTAAACCCTCCTTTTCTTTTTTTATAGGTAGTGAGTAATACTCTGCGGTAATGACTAATTCCATCTTTTAGATCAAAAAGATCGGGAAATACTCCCGATTGATCATAAACTATTTGATCGTATTCTAAAATATCGGTGTAAAAATTTAAAGAGGTTTCCATATCCGAAACTCCTATGACACAGCCAAATGGACCTCCAGTGTCGTTTCCTTTTTTTGAATACCAAGAATCGAACTCTTTAATCTTTATCGTGTTTTCGTTTTCGTCTTCAATATAAAAACTTCTTTGGCCATCTGGTTCCGTGTTTATTGAAGATAACATGGATACGTTTTTAGCTTTTAAATTCTTAAAACTTTGATCAATGTCTGTAGATTTTACCATGACTGCATTTATGCCCAAATCACCTAGCAAGGTTGGTGTGGTTGGTTTCTGTGGTTCTCTATCTAAGTATTGCCAAAGTTCATAACCACTTCCACCCAGGGGATTCATAGCTAAAATAGCTCTCTTTTTATGTGCCTGCCCTCCCATGTATGGAGCCATATAAGTCGCTTCGCTTTTGTCTTCAAAAACAATAACGCTGGACCCTAGGGTTTTAGAGTACCAATCAAACGATTTATATGCATCATCTGTACCCAAGCCAATTTGTTGGATGCCATAAATGAGCTTTTTCTTTTTTAGCATATAAGCAGTGCTGAAACATAAAATTAGCCACACAGTAACCTGCGTGTGGTAGAAAATAAATGGACTAGTGCTACCTAATTAAATTACACGAAGTTTAATTAATCTTGCAAGGTCTGTTTGATGATTACAATATACACTAGTCGTAGATAAAGAGGTTCTTGTTTGTATTAGTTTTTATTCTTTTTTTTAGGCGAGATAATAGTTTGTTTATTGCATTTCAGAATGACTAAATTAACTTTGATTTGGCGCATTGACTATCTTTGGGTTTATAACAAGAAAAAAAAATACATTGGCAGGACAAAAGAAGTTTGGTTTTTTCGCAGGTGTTTTTACACCTTCCATTTTGACCATTTTAGGCGTTATTATGTATATGCGTTTAGGATGGGTAGTAGGTCATGCTGGGTTAACTGGTTCGATTATAATTATTCTTGTAGCGCATGTTATTTCTGTGGCAACGGGGTTGAGTATCTCGTCTATTGCAACAAACAAAAAAGTAGGGGCTGGAGGGGTATATTATGTGCTTTCTAGGAGTCTCGGTTTACCTATGGGAGGAGCTATTGGATACACCTTGTTTGTGGCTACTTCATTTAGTATTGCGTTGTATCTCATTGGTTTTGCCGAAAACTTCAACCCTGTTTTGGGTTTGGGGTCTAGTATAAACGACTTCCGAATATCTGGAACGGTGGCACTTCTGTTATTGACTTTACTGGTTTATATCAGTACTTCGGTGGCCATAAAATCTCAGTATTTTATTTTAGCAGCAATTGTGTTGTCATTAGGCGCAATTTTTTTAGGAGATTTTGATTTAGTGTCTCCGGTAGGTACCCTGTCAAGTCCCCGTTCCAACGTGTCTTTTGCTTTACTGTTTGGGATTTTCTTTCCGGCAGTAACTGGCTTTACCGCAGGTATTGCGATGAGTGGTGATTTAGAAAATCCGAAAAGAGATATTCCTATTGGTACCATGCTGTCTATAGGTGTTGGTTTAATCATTTACTTGGTACTAGCTGTTTTTCTGAGCGTTAACGTAGAGGATAATATTCTTCAAAGCAATTATAATATCCTGATGGATGTTGCCTTATTTGCTCCATTTGTTATTGCGGGTATTTGGGGGGCTACCCTGTCGTCTGCTTTAGGCGGCTTATTAGGTGGTCCAAGAATATTTCAGGCAATGAGTGTAGATAATATCACTCCTTTTTCTAAAGTTTTCGCGGCTGGTTCGGGTAAATTAAAAGAGCCTCGAAATGCGTTAATTTTAACTATTATTATTGCTGAAATTGGGGTGTTAGTGGGCGAGTTAGATGCCATTGCGCGTTTAGTTTCCATGTTTTACTTGATGGCCTATAACTTTATCAATCTATCTTTTTTTCTAGAAAGTTGGGCAAATAGTGACTTCTCCCCAAAGTTTAAAGTTAGCAAGTGGGTAGGGGCAATTGGTTTTGTGGCCACATTTACCGTAATGTTTCAAATAGATCCAATTGCAATGGTTCTAGCCTATTTGTTGCTATTTGGAATGTACTTCTTTTTAAAACGGAATGAATTAAGTCTCAATACCGGTGATATTTGGGGCAGTGTTTGGTCTTCGGTGGTGAAAGCGGGGTTGAGAAAAATGGATGGAATGGATGAGAATCAAAACTATTGGAGGCCCAATATTTTGCTGTTCTCAGGAGGGACTGAAAAACGACCACATTTAATTGAGTTGTCTCAAGACATTGGAGGTAGATCAGGCGTGATATCCAATTTCGATTTAATAGAAAGTCCGAATGCTCGGGTTCTGTTCCCTAAAAAGGATAAGGGAATTAAAGCTGCTGATATTTTAGAAGATGGTATTTTTACTCGGAGACAAGAAGTACGAGATATCTATGACGGAATAGAAACTATTGCCAGTGTGTATGGCTTTTCAGGTATTGAACCCAACACGGTTTTAATGGGCTGGCCTAGAAAAACAAATCAACCAGAGCAATTTGCGAATCTTACCCAATCTTTAATTGACTTAGATTACAATGTGCTTTACATGGATTATGATGAGGTACGTGGGTATGGAAAGTATGAAACTATTGACTTATGGTGGAGAGGAATAAGTAATAATGTGATTTTAACTATTCGATTAGTAAAGTTCATTCTTTCTTCGCAAAGATGGACAAATGCGAAGGTGCGTGTTTTATTGGTGAATGAAGATAATGTAGATCGTGATCAAATTCAAGACAGTATTATTCAGGTTTTAAATGAGTTCCGCCTACATGCAGAAATAAAAATTATCAATAACAGTACCGAAAAACTTTCTATTTTCGAATTAATGAAACACTACTCCAATGTAGCAGATTTAGTGTTTTTAGGGGTTCCTGATAAAATTTATGACCCCCAAAACTATGTAGATAAAACTAATAATTTACTCGACAGTATTGGAACTACACTCTTGGTGCGCGCTTCCTCTCAGTTTTCGGAAATAAGTCTCGGGTTTATCCCAAAAGAAAAAAGTCACGCCATTGTTGCTGATCTCCCCGTTTCGTTAACTCCCTTACAACTAAAATTTAATGTAGATTTAAATAGCCGTTTTGAGTATATTGAAAACCGACTAAGCCATAGTAACAAGCAGTTTACAGAAGTAGCTATTTCTGCACTAGTAAATATGTACGTGGATGTATTTCAGAGTTATCATACCCAATTCTCTGTATTCTTTGAAGAAATAGATAGGCGTAAGAGTCGTCAAAATTTCAGGTCGCAGTACAGTAAATTAAATACGAATATTCAGACCGTTTTAGACCAGAGCGAAAGCCATAGAATAGCGAATGGCTCCGAATTACTAGAACGAGAAATTGATAAATGGACCCAAAGAAGAAGTGCTGTTTTTAATCAAGAACCCCGAACGATAACGAGAGTTTTAACAGCGATGGATATTGCTTCCAACCCAAATGATTTATGGGATATTTCTATATTTAAAAAACAATTACGTTTATCAAAAATGCTTTTTGGTAAAGCAACAATTCATATAGACTGGCGTGATTTATGGCGCTTTTATGAATCTTCGGTGAATTTGCATACGGTGAAAAGAATGCTTCATGACTTGGGGATGATTGAGGCTTTAAATATCAAGGTCCTTAAAGACAGAACGGTCGTAGTTATTGAGCAATTGCTAACAGATATAACGCGAGAACCGGAGAACAGAACCAAGTTAATTAATGAGGCAAAGAAGTATGTTTTAGAAGGAATTGATAGTCAAATTGAACAAATAAAAAGTAAACCAGAACAGCTTCTAAGAACAACCAATAAGAGAGATCGAGAAATGATTCTCCTAGGAGCAGATTTGGTGAAAAGTTTGGACGTTAATTCTATTGTAGAAGATTTAGAAGACGATTTAGACTCCTCAAAGGAAGGAGCAGATCGGAAAGAGATTGAGGAATACACTGTTTTCTGGAAAAGAAATCAGAAATTATTCTCTAATTTGTTTATAGCATGGACTGTAACAACGGGCCTGCATGTAGAGCTGGTGTTTTTAAAAGACAATGTAGCGACAGATATGCGCGTTGGTATTTTTGGCATGTTCAGAAGATTATCTAAACATTTGAATCAATTATTTGTAGAGACTGATGCAGTGGATGCCTCGGAAAAGAGATTACACAACTTTGACGAAAATGAATTATTAGCGCATAACCCGTCTGATTTCCTTGCGAAAATCCAAGAAGAACTAAGAGATAATATTCGCCATTTACCAGAGACGGTAGAGTTAATTCAAGAAGATTCTATTTTAAACTTTGAAGATTTTCAACAAAGTGAAGTGGAGCAAATTACGGTGGAACTTCAAAAAATTGCAGATTACTTTATTGAGTTAGATTTTATTGAACCTTTAAACCGCAGAATTGATCATACCTATCACGTTATTACTTCGCGGTTTGAAGAAATGGGAAGTCGTGTATCATTTATTAATGATATTGCCGAAAACCCATCTCCCGAAAATCAGGAACAGGTTAGGCTACTAAAAGAAAAACTACTCATTGATTTAGACGAACTTAATCATGTAATTAACACCACTGAGATAGAGTTTATTAGTATGTTGGATAAACAGTTTGCTGAATTAACACAAAAATTAAGTGTGTCAGAACTGCAAAGTACATCGGCCAGTTTGAGTCGTTTTATTCATATTAAGCACAGCTATCAAAGTATATTTCAAAGAGCTATAGCGTTTAAGAATACGGCATCCAATTGGTTTTCGAGTTCTGTTTTTGAATTACGCAGAAAACAGCATCAGTTAAGAATGGCGGAGTTTAAAGACCGCAATAAAACGTTGGTTAATAAACGAAGGACTTTTAGAAATTTTGTAGAGCTAAACCAAATAGATGAAAAGGTAAATGCGAAACTTCCAACCTATTACAAACATCTGTTTTCGGGCAAACAAGTCTTTAATAAGCAATTGTCTATAAATCGAGATTTAGAGTTAGATCAAGCTTTTTCATCATTAGGGGAAGGAGATACCGGAGCTGTATTGGTAATAAGCGAACCCTTAGGTGGGAAGTCTCATTTTGTGGAATCATTACTGCAACGAATTAAACCCCCCAAAATTTATCGTATAGCTCCTCCCAAATATGGAATTGATGCAACTTCTAATCTTTTAGAAACCTTTCAAAAGGCAACTAAAATTGAAGGGAATTATTTTAAAATAATGAACTCTCTACCCGAAGGAACCACGTTTGTCTTTAGCAAATTAGAGTTGTGGTGGCTTCGTAAAAATGGTGGTGGAAAACATATAGACCAATTAGTGTGGTTGATTGAACGCTACGGAGCACAACATAATTTTGTGTTGACCATGAATAATTTCGCATATGATTTAGTGCGACAAGTGACCAAGCTAGATTCTATTCTTTCGGCTACAATTATTTTGCCTCCAGTTAATAGCAATGAGTTGGCTGAGCTGATGTATGAGCGTCATCAATTAGCAGGGGTACAGATTTCATGGGCAAGTAAGGAAGATAAAATACTTACGAAAAGAGAGTTGATTAAGCATTTCGAGAAATTTTGTCAAGCAGCAAATGGAAACATTGGTGTCGCTTTAATTAGTTGGCTAGGTAGTATTGAGAAGTTTGAAAATGAGACGGTTGTCGTAAGGCCTTTTAAGAGTATTAAATTACCCGCCAGATTACCTGGGCCATGGTCAGTATTGTTAACTCATTTGGTATTGCATGATCGACTTCATTTGAACAATATAATTGACATTTTTCATTTGCAAGATAAGACCACCGTTAACGGAGTTATTAAGGAATTGAAATACACTAAATTTATAATGGAGGTTTCTAAAAACACCTTTGCTGTTGAACCTTGCGTGAGTAAATCTATTATTGAAGAATTGAAAAATTTGAATTATTTAAAAAAGTTTGAATGAGAGAATTGGATAGTATAAGTTTTACGGTGTTACCTATTCAGATTTTGGTGGCGGTGGCGGTATGCTTAGGGCTTACCTATATTTTACTCAAGCTGGTAAAACGATACTTGTTTGTGGTGGTGAAATCGGAAAGTTGGAATCAAAAAATCGAAGATTCCTGGCATAGGATTCAAATAGGTGTTTGGCTTTTTGTGTCTGTTTTTTTACTTATTTACTTGCTGAATAATAGTTTTTTGATAACAGTGGTAATGCTATTGATCGCGTTGATTGTTGGGGGTAAATATTGGCGTGATTTAATCAACGGAATCTTAATTGCATTTGAACATAAAATTACCGAAGGCGATTACATCTCTAGTGATAAATATAGTGGTGTAGTCAGTCAATTAGGTAGTCGAGGTATTCAAATTAGGTTAGATGCTGGTGACGTTGCATTTGTTCCATACCGAAGTTTAAATGACTACAAAATCAGAAAGTTAGATCGCAGTTTTAAAAGCGCTATGAGTTCTATTGTTGTTAAAGTTAGACCCCAAGAACCTATTGATTCAGCGATAAGTAAGTTAAAGAAAGCCGTATTGCAAATACCTTATACGATGCTTACGCAGCCGATAAAGGTGGAGGTAGTTGAGTTAAATGAAACAGGTTCCACCTTAAGAGTTTTAGTTCATTCTCAAACGCTAGAAAGCGGGAAGTTGTTGGAAATGGAATTAAATCAAGAACTCAAGTTGTTAGAACTTATTTAGTTCCAGGTTACTTCTGGAGATGTCGCATTCAAAAACCGACCATTGGATATATACATTTTAATGGTAAACAAATGTGCGGTTAAAGAGTCTGGTTTTGTGGTTATAATTAGTCGCTGTTCTAAGGAGTATTGAGCAAGATTAAATATCAGTTTCATATTACTTGCAGTTATAGGAACGAAAGTTTTTTCGGAATTATAAAGTTCCATTAAAAATAAATCATTTAAACTAGTTCCAGCTAAATGAGTAGAGTCAAAGTCTTGGTTACTAGTTATCTCAATGAGTGAAACAGCGTTTTTTAAGCCTCTGTAACCTTCGCTTTCACAAGATAATGCATAAGCCATAGGAAAAAGATTAAACGAGGGTTTAGCCAATGTTAAATAACGGACTTCAGAACCGGTAATATTAAGGGTCAAAGTATCAGAAAATGGCAGTTGGGTATTGGTCCAAACAGTGCAGTTAATTTTATTGAAATCCATATAAGGCAATACATTCGGACATCTAACACATCCCGAATAAATAAGAGTCGTGATGACTAGAAGGAGTATTAGCCTTATTTTATTCATTATAATTCATTATTGAAATATACTTTGTAAAAGCTCATATCCCGCTCATGGTCAAATCCCTTTTCAATAAATCGATCTGTAGACTCTGGATTATCCACCGAGATTTTAATCTGTATATTGGTATCTAGTTTAATCTCGTTTTTAATCTTTTTCTTTTGTTTTTCTAAAACAGGTTGTGAAACATGAAATGCGTCTGGAATAGCAACACTATGTTCGTTTTCATACATAGACTTGTATTGGTCAAACTCTCTCTTCTTTTCATCCGTACTTAAAACTTCATCTTTGAAATGTTCAATGTCCACATCTTCGTTTTGCTCTAGATACTTAACTGATTTATTCAGAAAATTAATCTCTTCTGTTTTACTATCTGTAGCGTGAATAACCTCCTCAGCAAAACCTTTGCAAAGATTTACATATTCTTTCGTGTGAAAAACTTCATCTTCAATAGGTTTAATCCCTAAAAATTCATGAATCCAATATTCCGTGTCATAATTGTTACTGTCTACCGTGCATACTCGAAAGCCATCTTCTTGCTCAATGTCAAAAACAAAACAACCTTTATCTAATTTTTTAATATCAATTCCATGTTTTTCCATGATTTCTAACCCAGAAGCATCTTGGTCAATTTCAAGAAAAGAAGTTTTGTTTTCTGATTTAAATATTCCAACGGCTTGAACCATTTTATCCTGGTAAAGGATGTCTGAAAAATGGACAACAAATACGTCACCCGTTTTAATATGTGGATGTTGACTTTGTTCGTGAAGGTGTTGTAGTATTTTGACCGAGTTGATGTAAAGAGATTCTGGATTAGCGAAAATTTCTTTACAGATTCCGTTTAATTCATTATACGATAAATCAATTTCGTGATTGAAATGATTAGAGTCTTGAATTTTCATAAATGGCTTTATGAAATAATCTAACATGAGTAAACTTAAGCCTTCAGTAAGGTTGAAGGTGGTTGGGGATATAAAGAAGTCTTCTTCGTTGTGTTTGTTCCCTACACGGTGAATAGCTAAATCGTTAATTAATACGGTCGAAAAGTCTAACATGTTTTATTTTTTGAAAGTCCCAAATGTAACTTAATGACGGTTGGATTCCATGAAATTGGTCACTAAATAAATCCAATTTGGTTCTTCTTTTTTGAGTATTGACTCGTGACCAGATTTACTAAATACTCCTAGTTCGCTATGTGGTGGTAATTCATCATATATTTTTTTAGAGTCAGAGTAGCTGATCCTTTGATCATTCATACCATGAATCAATAAAGTGGGGCATTCAATATTTTGAGCATACGTTATCGGGTCATGCACAAAAGCATTGAATCCATTTAATTGTCCAGTCCAAAAAGTGAAAATTGAAGAGGTAATATAGGTAGGGATTGGGGCCATGTGAATCAGGTTATCGGACCTTTTTAAAAAACGAAAATAAGGGCTTTGAAGAATTACCCCGTCCGGCTTGATGTGCAGTTCAGAAACAGCTCGCATAATAGAAACAGCTCCAGAAGAAAAGCCATAAAGAAATACCTTCTTACGTGGAAAATTTTCTTGGCAATAGTGAAAAGCGCGTTCAATATCCAGGGCTTCGTAATAGCCATAAGTTGTTTGAAAACCTGCCGAATTACCTGATCCTCTTAAATCTACTAGAATAACGGTATATCCCATTCTATAAAATGCATGTGCCTCTTTCCATAAACTTGTTTTTGTAGCATTAAACCCATGAAAAAGTGCAATAACGCCTTTAGACGGTTCCATATCAAATCGCCATAGCTCTAAATTTAAAATTCCCGAAATCGTATCCACTTCAATAAAATCAAGGTCAACAATTGAATCTTGGGGTTTCTGTAATAGAGCATTTATTCCAAAAGCATTAAGCAGTGATTCTGGCTGTGTAAGAGTATCTGAATTGGAAGATGGGTGGCTATTAAAATGAGTTAGATTGTAGGCTTGAAAAGCAATTTTTACGTTGAGAAGAACAAATGGAACTGCCATGATCAATAAGAACCATAGGAAAATACTTAACCATTTAAAAGACGTTTGTATATTTTTTGGTTGCTTCATCCGCCTTCAATGATACATATAAAAATTAAAAAAAAATACTTTTCTGGCCTTGTGAGGTCGCCCTGTAGGGGGTGCTTTTTT